>CALWXQ010000018.1 GCA_944385545.1 uncultured Oscillospiraceae bacterium
GAAGGGGTCGGCCCTTCCCGGCGGGGGATTAGGGGGCTGCGCGGCTGGACAGTTCTTGGTAGAGCTGCTGGGTTTGGGCGGGGGTTTGGGCGCTGAGGATCCAGGGGCTGCCGTTGACGGTGAGCAGGAGGTAGGCGTCCGGTTGATAATAGGTGTAGCGGGTATGGCGGCCCAACTGCTGGTTTTCAAACAGGCCCATTTCCAGGCGGAAGCTGCCGTAGCCCCAGACACGGTGACCTTCGGGGGTTCCTTCCCGGTATTCCAGGGAGGTGATGGCGTTGTAAGGGATGGTCACGTCCTCGTAATAGCTGGCCTGGATGGTCAGGGCGTCGGCGCCGAAGTGATAGTCCAGTTTGCCGGTGAACAGCAGCAGGGCGCACAGAAGCAGAGTCATGGTCAGGATCAGAAAGGAGAAACGCCAGCACCGTCTTTGGCTCTTGGGTATGACGGCCTTCTTTACGGCACCCTCCCGGAGCTTTTTCCGATAGAACCGGTAGCTATATCCTATGGGGAGAAAGCAGAGAATCAGAACGGTTGCGGCCATCACCCAGGAAGCCAGTTCCTCGGGCAGCCAGACGGCAAGAATCAGAAGCAGACCGCCCCAGAACCAGATCCTGCCGCCGAAACGGTGGGTGGCCTCCCAGTTTTCTTCATCGCTGAAAGTCCACGGGATCCGTATGCCGATGGTGTAATTGGGACGGCATTTGGGCAGGTAGTTGCCAATGACGGCGAACATCAGACCCATGGCTGCCTGCATAACCCCCATCATCGAGAATTCCCAGCCCATGGACAGGGCATACATTATGCAGCAGATCACATTGGACATCACCGGTATGATCCAGATGACCATGGTTATGGGCTTGTGGTGCTGATCCTTGTTTTTCGGATCCTTGGAGGTGGCCCATACGCACAGCCACAGGGTCAGCAGAGAAAGCAGGGGCATGAAGAACACGGCGAAGCCCCGGCTGCTCCAGCCGTCGGCCTGGCCGTTCAGGCCGTAGTGGGTGGCCATCTGCGGCGGCAGCCGATCCCAAAAGATCAACCCCAGGGCGATGGGCAGCAGCGTGACCAGGGATGCCAGGAACAACTGGGTTTTGTGCTTGCGGATCATAGCTGCGCCCCCTTTCCGGCGGGATGGGCAGGGACGCTGTCCCAGCGGATCCTGAGGGTTCTTATCCCATACAGGGCCAGCGCTGCCATTGCCGCCAGGAAGCTGTAAATCAGACCGTAGGCGGCGCCCTGGGAAATGGGCAGCAGCTGAAGGCTGACAGAGCTGTCCAGCAGAGTGTGGAACGCCAGGCACACCAGGCAGCAGGGGAGGGGACGGCGGATGTGGATGCCGTAGCATACCAGCACCGTCATGGCGACCTGGGCAACCATGGTCAGCAGCCGCTCCAGAGACGCCAGCAGGAACAACGACCAGTGGGTCTGGAGCAGCGTATCCCGCACCGCTATCAGGGCGGAAGCGTCCTGGCCCAGAGCTTGCAGCTGGCCGATGAGGGCATCGTAGCCGCCGGTTTGGAGCAGAATCAGAAGAATCAAATTGTTGACATAGGTCAGCCCCACCAGGAGTATGGACTCGATGCCGCCGTGGCCCAGGCCGGCGGCCAAAGCCCGGGGGAAGGTGAGCCTTTTCGCCATTAGTCTGGCGTTGACATACCGGCCGGTCAGCTCAAACAGTCCGGCGGTAAAGGCCAGCAGTAGATAAAAGATCAAAATGTGCTTCTGAGAAAAGGCAATCAGCCAGGTCTGAGCGGATAAGACGTTCAGAATGGGCAGACGGATCAGCATCTGGGGGACGAACATAGCGGCGGCGCCCAAGAACCAGGCGGAGACGATTCCTTGCCTGGGGTATTTCCGGGCCAGGACGAGCAGCAGACCCACCGGCAGCAGCAAAGTGACCACCAGGGTGAACATACAGGCGGCAATGCTTGGGACGAGATTCATAGGTCATCCTCTCCTTTCAGATCCGAGATCCACAGCAGGATCTCCTCCAAGACAGACGCGTTTAACTGGTAGTAGATATACTTGCCCTCCCGGGTGTCCGAAATCAGATCCGCTTCTTTCAGAATGGACAGATGCCGGGAAATGGCGGCGGGGGTGATGGCAAACTGATCGGAGATCTCTCCGGCGGAGCGCTTCCCCGATTTCAGCAGATTCAGGATCTCCCGCCGGGTGGGGTCGGCCAGAGCTTTCAGGGTCTTCTGCAGCGACATGGTCAGCCTCCTTTTGCTTCTCATTTAACAATTAATTTAATTGTTAAATATAGTGTAGCACAGAACCCGTTCCCTGTCAAGGGCGTCGGCGCAAATCCATGGTCTTTGACGGATGGGTTTTGCGCCAGCGCCAAGGGACGGGCCTGGGGCTATTGTCCGTGGATGAGGATATGGAAGCTGCTCCGGCTGGCGGGATAGCTGCTTTCGGAGTATTCCACCGGGATGCCTTGGGCTGTACGGCCCAGGGCGCTGATAAAGACCACCGGTTCGAAGGGGCTGATTTCCAGCAGAGCGGCGATTTCCGGCTGGGAGGGCAGCACCTCCAGCTTTTTTGTGTCGCTGCACACCCGCAGTCCCCGCTGAGACAGGGCTTCATAGAAGGAGAGCCGGGTAAAGTCCAGCTCCGTCATGTCCGGGAACAGTTTCCGGGGGACATATACCGTGGTGTGCACCACCGGCGCTCCGCCTTGGTAGTTGGTCAGCCGCCGCAGCCGGGTGAGCTTCACGGCTTTCTCCCCGGGACGCAGATTCAGAGACTGGGCAACCCGGCCCGGGGCAGGGATACAGGTCAGCTCCAGCACCTGGGTTTGCAGGGTCACCCCTTTGCGCCGGCTTTCCGCCTGGTAGCTGATGAGAAAGCTGGTAGAATCGTGGAGCACCTTCGGCTCTGTGACGAAGGTGCCTTTTCCCTGGATTCGGGACAGATATCCGTGGCGGGTCAGGCTGTCCAGGGCCTGGCGCACCGTGGGGCGGCTGACGCCCAGGGCGGCGGCCAGCTCCTTCTCTGTGGGAATCTGGGCCCCCAGGGGGTATTCGCCGGATTGGATCTTCTCCAGAATGGACAGCTCGATGATTTCATGGAGGGGCTGAGGCATGGCGATCACTCCTTTGCCGGATATGTTTGATGCCATCATATCAGGAAACCGGTGAAATGTAAATACATATTTGAAAAAAAGAGAGGAATACGTATTGACAATTGCCTAAGGCCGTGATAGGCTACACCCAGGAAGACCACCTGAAACAGGAAAGGAGTACTACCGTGGAAAACCAAATTAAAACTCTCTATGTGATCCACCACTCCCATACCGACATCGGCTACACCGATTTGCAGGAGCGGGTGATCCACACTCAGTCGGACTACATCAAAACCGTGCTGTCCATGATGGAGCAGCCGGAGAACCAGGAGTTCCGCTGGAATTGCGAGACGCTGTTCTGCGTGGAGGAGTTCTATAAAACCGCCACAGAAGCCCAAAAGAAGGCCTTTGCCGCCCTGGCGGCGGAGGGGAAGATCGGCTTGTCCGCCAACTATCTGAATTTCAACGATCTGGTGGACTGCGAGGTTTACCGCCGGCGGCTGCACCGCTGGCAACAGGTGCTGCCTATGAAGACGGCCATGATGGCGGACATCAACGGCATTTCCATGGGCTACCGGGACGCCATGCTGGACGAAGGGGTGGAGTTCCTGTTTATGAACATCCACTGCCACCACGGTATGTACCCGCTGTATGAGAACCAGAACGCCTTCTGGTGGGAAAACGCCGCCGGGAAGCGGATGCTGGTCTGGAACGGCGAGCACTACAATCTGGGCAACGTGTTGGGGCTGAAGCCCAACCGGGCCGCCAATTTTATGATGGAGAACCACCTGGGCAAGCAAGAGGCGGCGGCGGATCCGGTGCAGACCCTTCACCGGAATCTGGAGCAATACTGCCGGCTGTGCCTGGAAAACGGCTATGGCTACGATTTCCTGATTACCGCCGTCTCCGGGGTGTTCAGCGACAACGCGCCGCCGTCACTGGAGATTCTGGAGGTGATCCGGGAGTATAACCGCCGCTATGGCCAGGATCTGCAAATCCGCATGGTCTCTTTGCAGGAGCTGTATGCCGCGATCGGCCCCAAGCTCACCAACGCGCCGGTTTACCGGGGCGATCTGACGGACTGGTGGGCCAACGGCGTGGGAAGCACGCCTTACGGGGTAAAGCACTACATGGAGGCCCGGCAGCTGCTGCGGCTGTGCCGGCGGCTGGATCCGAAAGCGGAGGAAACCTATCCCCAGCTTGCCGAGGCGGCCCAGGACGCCCTGCTGCTTTACGCCGAGCACACCTGGGGCCATTCCTCTACCATTACCAACCCCTGCGATACCATGGTGCTGAATCTGGATCTGCGCAAGCACAGCTATGCCTCCAAGGCCCATGAGGCCGCTTCCCGGATGCTCAACCAGATCATTTCCCGGAAGGGGGACATCCTGCGCTACTACAATACCAACGGCAAGGTTCGCGCCTGCAATGTCAGCGCCCAGCCGGGGGATAAGCTGGTGGAATTCTATATTGAAAGCCCCCATATGGCCCGGGCGGCGGTGCTGGATCAGCAGGGCAGGGAGCTGACGTGCCAGGTATCCCCCCATCCCCGGGGCCGGATGATCAGCTTTGTGGATCATTTCCACGCCAATGAGGAAAAGTGCTATACCTATCGGGAGCTTCCTCCCCTGGCGCAGACGCTGAACAGCCGCAAGTGCTATGTAGGCGCGGAGCGGGTGCGGGACATTGTCAACGATTATGACCCGGTGACCTACCGGCTCCCCTATGAATTTGAGAACCGGTGGTTCAAGCTGTGCTACCGGCCGGGCCAGGGCGTCACCGCCCTGATTGATAAGGCCACCGGCAGAAACCTCTCCGGCCGGGGAGAAGCGCCCTTCTTCACTCCCATGTACGAGGTGACTCCCATTGCCATTGAGAATCCGGAATTCCCCTGCCGTCAGGAGCAGGAGCGGCGGATCATTGGCAGAAATATCCGGGGTAAGCATGCCCAGCTCTATGTGGGCCGTCTGGAGGAGATCGACTGCCTGGAGCGGGGGGAGGTGTTCACCCGTCTGCGGCTGCGCTACAGCCTGCCGGGCACCATCCTGGCGGAGGTGTATCTGAAGCTGTATGAGGCCCTTCCCCGGATTGACTTCACCCTCCAGTTGGGCAAGACCATCTCCCAGGACATTGAGAGCGTCTTCCTGCCTCTGACCCTGGATATCCCGGACAGCCGGCTGTATCTGCGCAAGGGGGCGGAGGCCTTCCGTCCCGGTGTGGATCAAATTCCCGGCACCTGTATGGAGTACTACATCACCGATCAGGGCCTGGCCTGGCTGTGGGAGGGCGGCAGCGCTTTGGTAGCCGCCAGAGATACCGCCCTGGTCTATATGGGGGACATGACCCATCATCCCATCCGCCTGTGTGACGGCAAGGCGGAGAACAACCGCCGCCCGGTGTATTCCTGGATCATGAATAACACCTGGGAGACCAACTTCAAAATGGATCTGTCCGGATTCGGGGAATTCCGCTACAGCCTGTGGCTGGACGGCCCCCAGGATCCGGAGGCGGCTATGGACGCGCTGGAAGAAAACTGCTTCGATCCCCATGTGCTGGTGGTGGAATAAGGACATGAAAACACAAGGGGTTGCCTCGAGACAAACGTTTCGAGGCAACCCCTGTTTTTTGGCGCATTTTGAGACAAGGCCCTTCCGCTCCGCCATGGCGTAAGGAGAACTCAAAGCTCCCGTTTGCGGCAGATACGAATGGAAGTCCACCAGGAAAGGACCAGAAGGCCCAGAACCGGCGGAAGGGCCGGCAGCGTCAGACGGGACAGATTGTACTGGGCAAGCTCCGGCATAAAATAGATCACGCCGCCCAGCACTCCGCTGAGGCTTATGAGCAGGAAGACGTAGAGCATCCGCCCTTTTTCCGCTCCGAAGAAATACAGCAGAGGAAGGCACAGGCTCAAAGGCAGGCAGTACAGGCACAGCAGTCCGGCTCCCAGACCAATCAGCGTATCCCACCGGAAGCTTTCCTGGGCATACATCCGCAGACCCTGGCTGACCAGGGTCAGAACCAGGATGCCGCCGCCTAAGAACAGCCCCAGCAGATATTTTGCCGACACCAGCTGGGCCTGGGAATAGGGCAGGGCAGCGGCGTAGAGATCCCACTTGCTGCTGCTGTCCAGGGAAAGCAGACTGGTGGGGATATTGATCATCAGGATACAGGGGTATAGCAGGAAGAAACCGTTGTAGCGCAGGGTGATTCCGGGGGTCCACAGGGAAACGATGGAGAAGATCAGACAGATCAGCACCAGAGATTTGCAGTATTTCCAGATCAGGTAAGCGTCCTTCAGCAGCAGGGCTTTCATAAGCGGACTTCCTCCTTTGTCATCAGGATAAATAGGTTTTCAATGTCCACAGGCTTGACGTCCCAGCCGGCGGGGATCCGCTCCCGCTTCACCAGGGCCTGGACGCCGTAGGGATTGACCCGCTTGCCCTGAACCGCCCCCTGGGGCAGGGCAGCCAGATCCCCTTCTTCACACAGTACAAGACCGTATGCCTCCAGGAGGCGGTCTTTTTCTTCCAGCAGCAGGAGCTTCCCCCGGTGGAGGAAGGCAATGTAGTCGCAGAGCTTCTCCAGGTCGCTGACAATGTGCGAGCAGATCAAAATGGAATGATCCTCCTGCAGGGCAAATTCCCGGAGCATCTGCACCACCTCGTCCCGAACCACCGGATCCAAACCGCTGGTGGCCTCGTCCAGGATCAGCAGCTTGGGGTGATGGGCCAGGGCGATGGCAAGCCCCAGCTTCATTTGGGTGCCCCGGGACATGGACTGGAAGGCCTTCCGCCGGGGGATGGAGAGAGTATCCAGCAGGGCCTCGTAATAGGGTTCGTCCCAGTTGGTATAGGTCAGGGCCATGATCTTCCCCATTTGACGGGTGTTCAAACAGGCGGGAATGCCTACGCTGTCCAGCACTACCCCGATGTCCTGCTTGGTCAGACGAAAGCCGTCCCGGTTATCCCGGCCTAAAACGGTGACGCTGCCGCTGTCCCGGCGAAGCATATCCAGGATCAGCTTGAGCAGGGTGGTCTTCCCGGCGCCGTTTTCCCCCACCAGACCCAGGATATATCCGCTGGGCAGGGTGAAGCTGATGTTCTCCAGGCGGAAATCGGGATAGGTTTTGCTCAGATTCTTGATCTCCAACGCGTTCATAGCCATTCCTCCTCCAGGCACAGTCGTACCATTTGCAGCAGCTCCTCCCGGCTCAGGCCGCAGGTAGCTGCCAAACACCGGATCTGCTCCAAATGCTCTTCGATTTGCTTCAGATTCTCCTCCCGAAGCAGCTCCACGTTCTTCGCCGCCACAAAGCTGCCTTTCCCGGGGACGGTGTACAGGAAGCCTTCCTTCTCCAGCTCGTCATAGGCCCGCTTGGTGGTGATGAAGCTGATCCGCAGATCCTTGGCAAGGCCTCGAATGGAAGGCAGCTGGTGGTTTTCCTCCAGTTCCCCGCTGATGATCTTCCCTTTGATCTGGGTATAGATCTGATCGTAAATGGGTGCGCCGCTGGTGTTGTCAATGAATATATGCACGCCGTCACCTCCTGTTAATGCTGTGTATAATGATTATATACAGTATTAACAGGTTTGTCAATAGCAAACCGGTACGATTCCAAAAAAATCGTACCGGTTTGCTTGTAACGTTACTGCCTGGCTGCCAGTCCGTCAATGAATTGCCGGGCGGCCCGGGCGGAGCGGCCGCCCCGGCCTAGGGCGTAGCGCTCCGCCAGAAGCTCCAGCTCCTCCGGCGGCAGGGTGATGCCGGCTTCCTGGGCCAGGTGGTGGACGATGCCCAGGTAGGTTTTCTTATCCGGTTTCTGGAAGGTGACCTGGATGCCGAACCGCTCCGACAGGGAGAGCATTTCCTGCATGGTGTCGTTGCGGTGGACGTCGTCCCCATCCCGACCGGAGAAGGTTTCCTTTACCAGGTGGCGGCGGTTGGAGGTGGCGTAGATCACCACGTTCCGGCTCTTGGCGGAGACGCTGCCCTCCAGGATGGCCTTCAGGGCGCTGAAATTGTCGTCATCCTTCTGGAAGGAAAGATCGTCAATGAACAGGATGAATTTCAGCGGATTGCTGTTCAACTCATCCAGAATGCCGGGGATGGCGTGGAGCTGCTCCTTGCGCACCTGAAGGATCCGCAGACCCTTGTAGGAAAGCTCGTTGACCACCGCCTTGACGGTGGAGGACTTGCCGGTACCGGCGTCGCCGGTGAGGAGAATGTTGGCGGCGGGCTTCCCTGCCAGCAGGGCCAGGGTATTGTCCAGGATGATCTGCTGCTGGGGCCTGTAATCCACCAGGGAGGACAGCCGGATCTTATCCGGGCTGCGCACCGGCAGGATCTGCCCGGCGTCTCCTACGTAGAACATCCGGTGCCGGGCGTACATGCCGTAGCCCAGCTTACCGATGTGCTCGCACCGGCGGCGGTAGCTGGCGGCGATGTCCGTCGGCTCCGTGGGGAAGCCGGGAAGATACCCCTCCCAATCCAGCCCCGCTCTCAGGGCGGCAGGAGTCAGATCCGCCACGGCCTGGAGGGTTTGCAGCTCATGGCGCAGGCATTCCACCATTTCCGGCCGGGGCGTTTGCCCCTGGCCGATGACGCGGATATAGGGGTTTTCGTCGTCCCCTGCCAGCTGCTCCACATATTTGGACAGGGCGGGACAACCGGCGCCGTAGAGCCGGGAGACGAACCGGCTGTAGCAGGACACCGCCTGGCGGGGGACGCCGTCTTCCAGCTGCGCCAGATAGTCCAGAAGACTTTCCATCACCGGATCCGTCAGCAGTCCCCGGAAGATGGCCAGGGAACGAAGGCGGATGTTCAGTTGGGTCAGATCCTTCTTTGTCATAGGTTTAAGATCGCGCCCTTGGCGCCGCTGGAAACCAGGGCGGCGTAGCGCTTGAGATAGCCGGACAATTCTTTCTTTTTCGGCGTGAAGGCAGCCATCCGCCGCTCCAGCTCCTCCTGGCTGATCTTCAGCTCCAGCTTGGAGTTGGGAATGTCGATGGAGATGATGTCCCCGTTCTGAACCACGCCGATGACGCCGCCGGAAGCGGCCTCCGGGGAGACGTGGCCGATGCAGGCGCCTCGGGTGGCGCCGCTGAACCGGCCGTCGGTGATCAGGGCCACGCTGCTGCCTAAGCCCATGCCCATAATGGCGGAGGTGGGGTTGAGCATTTCCCGCATGCCGGGGCCGCCCTTGGGGCCTTCGTAGCGGATGACCACCACGTCCCCGGGGCGGATCTGCCCGGCGTTGATGGCGGCCTGGGCGTCTTCTTCGCAGTCGAAGACCTTGGCGGGGCCTTCGTGTACCAGCATTTCCGGCGCCACGGCGCTGCGCTTGACCACGCTGCCGTCCATGGCCAGGTTGCCCCGGAGCACGGCGATGCCGCCGGTGGGGGAGTAGGGGGCTTCATAGGGGCGGATCACAGTCTCGTCCCGGTTCACGGCAGAGGCGATGTTTTCGCCCAGGGTTTTGCCGGTGACGGTCATCACCGAGGTATCCAGCAGACCGCCTTTGGTCAGCTCCTTCAGAACCGCGTATACGCCGCCGGCCTGGTTCAGATCCTCCATATAGGTGGGGCCTGCCGGGGCCAGGTGGCACAGGTTGGGGGTGACGGCGCTGATCTGGTTGGCCATGTCCAGGTCAAAGTCCACGCCGCATTCGTTGGCAATGGCAGGCAGATGGAGCATGGAGTTGGTGGAGCAGCCAAGGGCCATGTCCGCGGTGAGGGCGTTGCGGATGGCGGCGGCGGTCATGATGTCCTTGGGACGGATGTTCTTCTTCACCAGCTCCATTACCTGCATGCCCGCGTGCTTGGCCAGCTCGATCCGGGCGGAGTACACCGCGGGGATGGTGCCGTTGCCCTTCAACCCCATGCCCAGCACCTCGGTCAGGCAGTTCATGGAGTTGGCGGTGTACATGCCTGAGCAGGAACCGCAGGTGGGACAGGTGTTTTCCTCGCAGACGGTAAGCTGCTGCTGATCTATCTTCCCGGCGGTATAGGCGCCCACCGCTTCGAACATGCTGGACAGGCTGGTTTTCTTGCCGTCTACACGACCGGCCAGCATAGGTCCGCCGCTGACGAAAATGGTGGGGATATTCACCCGGGCGGCTGCCATCAGCAGGCCCGGCACGTTTTTATCGCAGTTGGGCACCATCACCAGACCGTCAAAGCCGTGGGCCCGAACCATGGCCTCGGTGGAGTCGGCAATGAGATCCCGGGTGACCAGGGAGTATTTCATGCCCTCATGGCCCATGGCGATGCCGTCGCACACGGCGATGGCAGGGAAGACGATGGGGGTTCCGCCGGCCATGGCTACGCCCAGCTTCACAGCCTCCACGATTTTATCCAAATTCATGTGGCCGGGGACGATCTCGTTATAGGAGCTGACAATGCCGATTAGGGGCCGCTGCTGCTCCTCCCGGGTCAGGCCCAGGGCATGGTAAAGGCTGCGGTGGGGGGCGTTCTGGGGGCCGTTTACGATGGTATCTTTGATCATAGGCGCATTCCCGCTTTCTTTATGAATATGGCAGTGCAGGATGCCGGGCTGTTCCGGCATCCTGCGCATAAGGGCTTCTCAGGGACCCACGGATCCCATGGTTAGTTGTTGATGAGCTTGTCCTCGTCGCTCCAGCTGTAGAGCTTGCGGATCTCCTGGCCTACCACTTCGGACGGATGCTCCGCGGCCAGCTTGCGCATGGCGTTGAAGTGCACCTGGCTTCCGGCGCTGGACATATCCAGCAGGAAGTCCTTGGCGAAGGTGCCGTCCTGGATGTCGGCGAGGATCTTCTTCATGGCCTTCTTGGTCTCGGCGGTGATGATCTTGGGGCCGGTGGTGTAATCGCCGTACTCGGCGGTGTTGGAGATGGAGTAGCGCATGCCGCTGAAGCCAGACTGGTAGATCAGATCCACAATGAGCTTCATTTCGTGGATGCACTCGAAGTAGGCGTTTCTGGGGTCGTAGCCAGCTTCCACCAGGGTCTCAAAGCCCGCCTGCATCAGGGCGCAGACGCCGCCGCACAGGACAGCCTGTTCGCCGAACAGGTCGGTCTCGGTCTCGGTGCGGAAGGTGGTTTCCAGCACGCCGGCCCGGGCGCCGCCAATGCCCAGCGCGTAGGCAAGGCCGATGTCCAGAGCGTCACCGGTGGCGTCCTGCTCCACAGCCACCAGACAGGGTACGCCCTTGCCCGCCTGGTACTCGCTGCGCACGGTATGGCCGGGGCCTTTGGGGGCGATCATAATGACGTTGACGTTCTTGGGAGGATTGATGCAGCCGAAGTGGATGTTGAAGCCGTGGGCGAAGGCCAGGGTCTTTCCCTCGGTGAGGTTGGGCTGGATGCTTTCTTTATACAGCTGGGCCTGCTTTTCATCATTAATCAGGATCATGATGATGTCGGCAGCCTTGGCGGCTTCGGCGGCGGTCATAACCGTCAGGCCCTGGGCTTCGGCCTTGGCCCAGCTCTTGGAGCCTTCATACAGACCCACGATGACGTTGACACCGCTGTCCTTCAGGTTCAGCGCGTGGGCGTGGCCCTGGGAACCATAGCCGATGATGGCAACGGTCTTGCCGGAGAGCTTTTGCAGATCACAGTCCTGCTGGTAGAAGATACGGTTCATAATGTACTCCTTCTTTCTGAATGCGTCGCATTCGATTTGATTTACAGATTGGTCACACGCCGGATGGTGGCCTCGCCCCGCTGCAGGGAGACCAGGCCGGTACGGCAGATTTCCAGGATCTCAAAGTCCCGCATCAGGTCGATGAAGTTGTCGATCTTGCGGCTGTCGCCCACCATCTGGATAATCAGGGAATCCTTGGTATAGTCCACCACCTTGCCTTCGTAGGCGTCGTAGGCGGAGTGAATGTCGCCCCGGGTCTGGGGGGCGTTTTTCACCTTAATCAGCAGAAGCTCCCGGTTCACAGTATCCGCTGTGTCCAGCTCCGCGATGGAGCAGACGTCGGGAAGCTTATAGAGCTGGTTGATCAGCTGCTCCTTCTTCACCTCGTCGCCCTCGGACTGGACGGTGATCCGGGAGAAGGCCTCGGACTCCGTTTCGCTCACCGTCAGAGAGGTGATATTGAACTGGCGGCGGCGGAACATGCTGGTGACCCGGTTCAGCACGCCGAACTGGTTGTTGACCAGGATGGCTACGGTAAATTTCATCATATCAGCCTCCGATCTTTACAATGATGTCGTCCATGGAGCCGCCGGGGGGAAGCATGGGCAGCACGAATTCGTCTTTATCGATGGCACAGTCAATAAGGTAGGGGCCTTTGGCGGCAAAGGCGGCGTCGAGGGCTTCCTTCAGTTCCTCCAAAGTCAGCGCCCGGCTGGCCTGAGCGCCGAAGGCATGGGCCAGCTTCACAAAATCCGTGCCCCGGTCGGTGAGGGTGGTGTTGCTGTAGTGCTTTTGGAAGAACAGGGTCTGCCACTGGCGAACCATGCCCAGAACGCCGTTGTTCAGCAGCAGGATCACCAGAGGCACCAGATTGGCAACGGCGGTGGCCAGCTCGTTCAGGTTCATGCCGAAGCTGCCGTCACCGGTGACCAATACGGTCCGCTCCCCGGTGCCCATGGCCGCGCCCATAGCCGCGCCCATGCCAAAGCCCATGGTGCCCAAGCCTCCGCTGGAGATAAACCGGCGGCTGGCCTTCAGGTTCAGGTACTGGGCGGCCCACATCTGGTGCTGGCCTACGTCGGTGGCTACGGGGGTGTTTTCCCCCAGATAGCCGTTGAGCAGGGAGATCACATTCCGGGGGGTCATGCCCTCGCGGCTGTCCAGTCCCGCGGCTTCCTCCTCCTGGAGGCGGGCAATCTCCGCCTGCCAGGCAGGGTGCCGGGTGGATTTGAGCAGCGGGATCAGCTTTTGCAGGGTTTTCTTCACGTCTCCCCGAAGTCCGTGGAGGGGGGAGACGGTCTTGCCCAGCTCCGCCCCGTCGATGTCGATGTGGACGATCCGGGCGTCAAGGGCGAATTTTGTCCGGTCGCCGGTGACACGGTCATTGAACCGGGCGCCCATGGCAATGATTACATCGGCGTGGTGCATGGCCATGGAGCAGGCATAGTGGCCGTGCATGCCCTGCATACCCAGAAAGCGGGGGTAGTCGGTGGGGATGCCGGAAATGCCCATCATGGAGCAGCCGATGGGGGCGTCGATGATCTCGGCCATTTGCAGCAGCTCGTCCTGGGCCTGACTGGTGATTAACCCGCCGCCGAAGTAGATAAAGGGCTTCTGGGCGGAGTTGATGCAGCCCGCGGCCTGACGGATGCGGATATCCTTGGCAGGGGCGGCAGGATCCGGAGGCACCGGCGACGCCTGAGGGGTGAATTCCCCAATGGCTATCTGGACGTCCTTGGGAACGTCGATGAGCACCGGCCCGGGACGACCGGACTTTGCCAGGCGGAAGGCCTCCCGGATGGTATCGGCCAGATCCCGGATGGAGCCTACGAAGTAGTTGTGCTTGGTAATGGGCAGGGTCACGCCGGTGATGTCGATCTCCTGGAAGCCGTCGGTGCCGATCACGGTGGTGGGAACGTTGCCGGTAATGGCGACCATGGGCACGGAGTCAATGTAGGCGGTGGCGATGCCGGTGACCAGGTTGGTGGCGCCGGGGCCGGAGGTGGCGATGACCACGCCCACCTTCCCCGTGGCCCGGGCATAGCCGTCGGCGGCGTGGGAGGCGCCCTGCTCGTGGGCGGTCAGGACGTGCTTGAGTTCATCGCGGTACTTGTACAGGGAATCATAAATATTGATTACCTGACCGCCGGGATAGCCAAAGACCACGTCTACCCCCTGCTCGATGAGGGTGCGGATAATGATGTCGGAACCGGATAGTTTCATGACTTCACCCCTTCTTTAGGTTATCTAGGATCAATCTGCCCATTTCCCGGCAGCCCACCAGGGTACATCCGGCGGTCTGGGGAGGCAGAATGTCGGCGGTGCGGCAGCCCTGGGACAGGACGGCGGAAACGGCGGACTCAATGGCGTCGGCTTCCCGGGGCATATCGAAGCTGTAGCGCAGCATCATGGCGGCGGCAAGGATGGTGCCGATGGGGTTGGCCACGTCCTTGCCGGCGATGTCCGGAGCGGAGCCGTGAATCGGCTCGTACAGTCCCCGGGTGGTATCGCCTAAGGAGGAGGAGGGGATCATACCGATGGAGCCGGTGATCATGGAGGCTTCATCGGAGAGGATGTCGCCGAACATGTTCTCTGTGACGATCACGTCAAACTGGCTGGGATCCTTGACGATCTGCATGGCGCAGTTGTCCACCAGCATGTCCGTTAAGGTCACGTCGGGGTATTCCTCCGCCAGCTGGTGCATGACCTTTTTCCACAGCCGGGAGGAATCCAGCACGTTGCTCTTTTCCACGGAGCACAGCTTCCGGCTCCGCTTCCGGGCGGTTTCGAAGCCGATGCGGCCGATGCGGCGGATTTCTTCTTCGCTGTAGCGCAGCTCGTCCAGGGCTACCTGCTGGCCGTTTTCCGTAACGGTTTCGTGGCGGCCGAAGTAAATGCCTCCGGTCAGCTCCCGGACGATGAGAAAATCGATGCCCTTGTCCACGATCTCCGGCTTCAGGGGAGACGCGCAGGCCAGCTGGGGCCAGATTTTGGCGGGACGGTTGTTGCTGTAGACCTCCATGCCCGCCCGGAGGCGGAGCAGCCCCTTTTCCGGGCGCATGGGGCCGGGGACATGGTTCCATTTCGGGCCGCCTACGGCGCCTAAGAGCACGCTGTGGGAGGCTAGGCATGTTTCCAGCATGGCCGGGGGCAGAGGGTCGCCCCATTTGTCAATGGCGCAGCCGCCCATGTCCACATCGAGATAGGTAAATTCGTGACCGTACAGAGCGGCGATTCGATCCAGAACCAGCAGCGCCTGGTCTACAATCTCCGGGCCGATGCCGTCGCCCCGGATCACGGCGATGGTTTTCTGCATTATATCACACCTCCGCCAAAGAAGCAAGCAAGCCGCCCTTTTGGATAATGGCTTGGATAAATTCCGGGAACGGCTCCGCCTGATAGGTCTTTCCTGTGGTAAGATCCCGGATCAGACCGGTGTCAAAATCCACGGACACCCGGTCTCCCGCCTGGATCTCGTCGGCGGCGGCTTCGCACTCCAAAATGGGCAGGCCGATGTTGATGGCGTTGCGGTAGAAGATCCGGGCAAAGCTCTTGGCAATGACGCAGCCGGTTCCGCAGGTCTTGATCACCAGCGGGGCGTGCTCCCGGGAGGAGCCGCAGCCGAAGTTCCACCCGGCTACCATCACGTCTCCGGGCCGCACCTGGCTGACGAAGCCGGCGTCGATGTCTTCCATGCAGTGCTTTGCCAGCTCATTGGCGTCGGCGGTGTTTAAGTACCGGGCGGGGATGATTACGTCGGTGTCCACATTGTCGGGATATTTGAATACATGTCCTTGGGTTTTCATGGTCAAACCTCCTTGGGCGCTGTGATATAGCCGGTGACGGCGCTGGCGGCGGCGGTGGCGGGGCTGGACAGGTAGACTTTGCTGTCCACATGGCCCATCCGGCCCACAAAATTGCGGTTGGTGGTGGCGATGCAGGTTTCGCCCGCCGCCAGGATCCCCATGTAGCCCCCCAGACAGGGCCCGCAGGTGGGGGTGGATACCACGGCTCCGGCGTCAATGAAGGCGGTGACGTAGCCTCTTTCCACACATTGGCGGTAAATGGCCATGGTGGCGGGGATGATGATGCACCGCACCCCCGGAGCCACGGGATGATCCTTCAGGATTTTGTAGGCAGCCTCCATATCCTCCATCCGGCCGTTGGTGCAGCTGCCGATGACCACCTGATCGATCTTCACGTCGGCCAGCTCCGCGGCGGGTCTGGTGTTCTCCGGCAGATGGGGACAGGCCACTGTGGGAACGATGGCGCTCAGATCCACGTCAATGACCTGGTCATACACGGCGTCGGGATCGGCCTCGTATACCACGGCAGGACGCTGGCCGCGGCCTTCCAGGTAAGCGCGGGTGATCTCGTCCACGGGGAAGATTCCGTTTTTGGCTCCGGCCTCAATGGCCATGTTGCAGATGCACAGCCGGTCGTCCATGGTCAGACTGGCCACGCCCTCTCCGGTGAACTCCATGCTCTTATATAGGGCGCCGTCCACACCGATCTTACCGATGATGGTCAGGATCACATCCTTGCCGCTGCAAGCAGGGGGCAAAGCGCCGGTGAGGCGGAAGTTGATGGCGGCAGGCACCTTGAACCAGGCCTGGCCGGTGGCCATGCCCGCGGCCATGTCCGTGCTGCCTACGCCGGTGGAGAAGGCGCCCAGAGCGCCGTAGGTACAGGTGTGGCTGTCCGCGCCGATGATGCAGTCACCGGCGGTGACCACCCCTTGCTCCGGCAGCAGGGCGTGCTCGATGCCCATTTTGCCCACGTCATAGAAGTGGCTGACGCAGTGGGCGCAGGCAAATTCCCGGCACTGCTTGGACTGCTGGGCGGCTTTGATGTCCTTGTTGGGGACGAAGTGATCCAGCACGATGGCGATCTTATCCTTGTCAAAGATCTGATGGAATCCGGCCTTGGTGAATTCATTGATGGCTACGGGAGTGGTGATGTCGTTGCCCAGAACCATGTCCAGATCCGCCCGGATCAGCTGCCCCGGGGTTACGGAGGGCAGCCCCGCGTGGGCGGCCAGGATCTTCTGCGTCATTGTCATACCCATGGTGGATCCTCCTTTACTGTCTTTCCATATTGTTGAAGGCGCTGATCAGAGCGTTGACGCTGGCGCGGATGATGTCCGTATCCGTACCCGCGCCCCAGCTCATGGCGCCGCCTTCGCTCTCCAGGCCGATATAGGCGGCGGCGGTGGAGCCGGAGCTGCGCTCCTGAACGCTGTGCTCGGTGTAGACCTTCAGGGTGTAATTCCTGCCGGTGTATTCCTTCAGGGCGTTGCTTACCGCGTCCAGAGAGCCGTTGCCCCGGCTGGACAGAGTGATTTCCCGGCCGTGGCGGAGGAAGGTCACCTCCGCGGTGACGCCGTCGCCCGTCTGGGTGAAGGCCATATTGGTCACTGCCAGGGGACTGTGGACGTTGAGATAGCAGTCCATGAAGATGGCCAGCACATCCTCGCTTTTCAGCTCCCGGTGATCGTGGTCGGAGACGCTCTTGCACTGATAGCTCAGGTGCTCGCGCATCTTCGGCGGCAGGATATAGCCGTAGGCCTGCTCCAGCAGGTAGCCGATGCCGCCCTTGCCGCTTTGGGAGTTGACCCGGATCACGTCGGCGTCATAGGTGCGGCTGATGTCCTGGGGATCCACGGGCAGGTAGGGAACCGTCCACTGGTACAGCTGCTTTTCCTTGCGCCAATGCATGCCCTTGGCGATGGCGTCCTGATGGCTGCCGGAGAAGGCGGCGAACACCAGAGCGCCGGCGTAGGGACTGCGCTCATAGACGTGCATCCGGGTGCAGGTTTCGTAGACCTTGCAGATGGCGGGCATATCCGAGAAGTCCAGCTTCGGATCCACACCGTGGGAGTACATGTTCATGGCCAGGGTGATGATGTCCACATTGCCGGTGCGCTCGCCGTTGCCGAACAGGGTGCCTTCCACACGGTCCGCGCCGGCCAGTAGGGCCAGCTCCGTATCCGCCACGCCGGTGCCCCGGTCGTTGTGGGGATGCACCGACAGGGTTACGTGCTCCCGGTATTTCAGGTTTTCGCTGATGTACTCCACCTGGCTGGCGTAGACATGGGGCAGGCTCATCTCCACGGTGACAGGGAGGTTGATGATCACGTTGTTGCTCTGCGAAGGCTCCAGCACGTCCAGAACCGCGTTGCACACCTCCAGGGCGTATTCCGGCTCGGTGCCGGTGAAGCTCTCCGGGGAGTATTCGAAGCGGAAGTTCCCCTCATATTCCTGGGAGAGCTTCTTCACCAGCTTGGCCCCTTCCACGGCGATGTCCATGATCTCCTGCTTGCTCTTGCGGAAGACCTGCTCCCGCTGGGCCACGCTGACGGAGTTGTAGAAGTGGATGATGGCGCTGGGAGCGCCTTTGCAGGCCTCGAAGGTTTTGCGGATGATGTGCTCCCGGCACTGGGTGAGCACTTGCACGCTGACGCCCCGGGGGATCATGTTATTTTCAATGATGGTGCGCAGGAATTCATATTCTGTTTCGGAGGCGGCGGGGAAGCCTACCTCGATCTCCTGAAAGCCCACCTGGAGCAAAAGGTGGTAAAATTCCAGCTTTTCTTCCAGGCTCATGGGGATCACCAGACTCTGGTTGCCGTCCCGCAGGTCAACGCTGCACCATTGGGGGGCTTTTTCAATGTGATCCTTCCGCACCCATTTGAAGTGGTCGCCGGGGGCGGGGTAGTAACCGATCGAGTACTTTCTGGCATCCATATTGGTCGTCTCCTTTTTTCAGTCAGATGATCTTAAAGCCTTCCGCGCGAAGGGCCTGGGTGATTTGCTGAACGTGGTCGTAGTTCCGGGTCTCCAGAATCAGCCGCAGATAGCAGCCGTTGATGGATTCGGTGTCCCCGTTGCGCTCGTGGTGGACGCTGATGACGTTGCCGCCGCAGTCGGCGATGATCCGGGACACATCCTTCAGCTGGCCCGGTTTATCCACCAGCTCGATAAGTAGGTTGGAAGTGCGGCCGGATTTCATAAGGCCGCGGTCGATGACCCGGGACAGGCTGGTCACGTCAATGTTGCCGCCGGAGACCAGGCAGACCACCTTCTTCCCCGCCAGAGGGAATTTGTGGAACATGGCGGCGGCTACGGCCACGGCGCCGGCGCCCTCGGCGATCATTTTCTGCTTCTCGATCAGGGCGAGAATAGCGGCGGCGATCTCGTCCTCGGTGACCAGAGCAATGTCGTCCACATACTGGCGAACCATTTCGCAGGTCAGCTCTCCCGGCTGCTTCACCGCGATGCCGTCGGCAATGGTGGATACCTGGGCCAGGGCCTCCCGGCAGCCGCTGCGGATGGCGTTGTACATGCTGGGCGCCCCGGCGGCCTGAACGCCGTAGACCTTCACATGGGGACTGACGGATTTGATGGCGCAGGCCACGCCGGAGATCAGTCCGCCGCCGCCGATGGGGACGATCACCGCGTCCACGTCGTTCATCTCATTGACGATCTCCAGGCCGATGGTACCCTGCCCGGCGATGACGTATTCGTCGTCAAAGGGATGGACGAAGGTATAGCCCTTCTCCTCCTTCAGCTCCAAGGCCCGGTTGTAGGCGTCGTCGTAGACGCCGGGAACCAGGCACACCTGGGCGCCGTAGCTTTTGGTGGCCTCCACCTTGGAAATGGGGGCGGTATCCGGCAGGCAGATCAGGGAGGAAATGCCGCACTTGGAGGCGGCCAGAGCCACGCCCTGGGCATGATTTCCCGCGGAGCAGGCAATGACGCCCTTCTGCTTCTCCTGGTCGGAGAGCATGGCGATCTTGTAGCCGGAGCCGCGGAGCTTAAACGAGCCGGTTTTTTGCAGATTCTCCGGCTTCAGGTACAGCCGGCAATCTTCGGCGATGCCGTAGGCTTTGGCCAGGGGGGTGGGGCGGATGATGTCTTTTAAGACAACGGAGGCGTGGAAGATCTTATCAATGGTGACCATATGCGTATCCTTTCCAGATCATTCTTGGGCTAAGGAAGCTCTGATTCAATCGGCAAGAGCGGATGCCGAGAGATTTTGGTACAGCCGAAAGCGAAAAAAGTGGAGGAATCCTGTGTGGATTTCCCGCTTTTTTCAGCTGCACGGATGGGGCAAAAGATCCGGCATTCAGCCGAAGACGATTGATTCAGAGATTCCTTAAAAAAAAGCCCTGTCTCTTTTCGTAAAGGGAAAGAGACAGGGCTTTTACACTGCATAAAAACCTTGCGGTACCACTCTTTTTGCCGTCTGGGACGACCACTCACGGCGATCCTGCAATCGCCTCCCGCTGTATCGGTCGGGCTCCGTCCGTCCTACTTGCCGCAGCTTTGGGATCGGCCGCTCAGAGGCCAGTATACAGCTTGTCCGTCTCCGCCTCGCACCAACCGGCGGTTCTCTGCCATCGGGAGAGAAGCTGCTTTTTCCTCATCAATGCGTTTTCCTGATATTGGGAAGATTATAACACCGAAGCTGCCGGGTGTCAAGCACAGAAATACAAAAGTCTTTCCCTGGCGGCACAAAATCAGCCGATCACCTGGATCCAGCCCTCGGGGGCGGGGATGCGTCCCATCTGGATGCCGGTGAGGGTGTCGTAGAGCTTGCGGATGCCCTGGCCCATTCCGGCGAAGTGGATCTGCTTGCCGTGGTCGTCAATGATGCCCACGGGAGAGATCACCGCGGCGGTGCCGCACAGGCCGCACTCGTCAAAGTCCCCGATCTCCTCCAGGGCCACGGGGCGCTCCTGCACGTCCATGCCCAGATAGTCCCGGGCCACCTGAATCAGGGAGCGGCGGGTGATGGAGGGCAGGATGGTATCGGACTTGGGGGTCACCAGGGTATTGCCCTTAAGGAAGATGATGTTGGCGCCGCCGGTTTCCTCAATATAGGTGCGGGTGGCGGAGTCCACATAGACGTTCTCGTCATAGCCCTGGTCGTGGGCGTCCATGATGTTATACAGGCTCATGGCGTAGTTCAGGCCGGCCTTGACGTGGCCGGTGCCTCTGGGAGCCGCCCGATCCAGGTCGGAGATCCGCACCTTCAGGGACTTGAAGCCGCCTTTGAAGTAGGGGCCTACCGGGGTGACGAAGATCCGGAACTGATACTGCGTGGCGGGCTTAACGCCGATGATGGCGTCGCTGCCGAACATAAAGGGGCGGATGTACAGCGTGGCGCCGGAGCCGTAGGGGGGAACCCACTGGGCGTTGGCCCGAACCGTCTGCACCACCGCGTCCACAAATCGCTCCTCCGGGAACACGGGCATTTTCAGCCGGCGGCAGGACTCCGCCATCCGGGCGGCGTTCAGGTCAGGGCGGAAGCAGACAATCTTGCCGTCTTCCGTGGTGTAAGCCTTCAGGCCCTCGAAGCAGGTCTGGGCGTATTGCAGGACGCAGGCGCATTCGCTCATGGTGATGTTGGCCTGGTCGGTCAGGCAGCCGTCATCCCAAGCGCCGTTTTTGTAATTGGAGACGTAGCGCATGTCGGTCTGGGTATAGGTAAAGCCCAGGCTGCCCCAGTCCATATGTTTCTTTTCCATAAAATAGCACCCCTCGTATGTTTGGTTTTCCCGATGATCGTGCCGGCAGGATCCGCGGGAATTTCAAAAGCAAGCCCCATTGGGCGTTTTCTTCACCGGCGCGCCGCTTACCCTGGGCGTTGTTCCGTACGCATTATTTTAGCACCGGGAAGGGCCGGGGTCAATAGGTTTCGGGAAAAAATGTTTTCTTCCTGGGGACGTTTGTCCGCCTGACGGCTATTGAGAAAAAGGCCTCCTTCTTTTTTGCGCAAACCCATTGACTTTAGTTGGTTAAAGTAGTAAAGTATCAGAAAAGCCAGGGAAGCGCGGAAGAAACCGGCGCAAGCCGCCGGCGCGCTTGTCTCAGTCCGGAGAAGTTCGCGGCGGTTCCCTGAGTATGGAAAGGAAACGATTACAATGGCAAATGTACGACATCCCGGAGAGGACGCCTTTTACGAAGCGATTTTGACGCTGGAGACACCGGAGCAGTGCCGGGAATTCTTTGGAGATATTTGCACCATCAAGGAGCTGCAGGCCTTGTCCCAGCGGTTCCGGGTGGCCTGCCTGCTGGATGAAGGGGGTAACTATCTGGAGGTATCCGACGTTACCGGCGCCAGTTCCGCCACCATCAGCCGGGTCAACCGGTGCCTGAATTACGGCACAGGCTACCGCCGGGCGCTGGACGCGCTGAAGAAAGCGGGTAAGCTCCCGTGACGGCCCGGGAGATCTGGCAGCCGGAGGAGCAGGCGGTTTTTGCCCTGCGCAGCCTCTACCGGCAATACGGCTACCTTCCGTATAAGCTCAGCCGGTTTGAGGAATATGACCTGTACGTGCGCAACAAGGACTTTCTGGTTTCCGACCGGATCATCACCTTCTCCGACGGCAGCGGACGGCTGCTGGCTATGAAGCCGGACGTGACGCTGTCCATTGTGAAAAACGCCCCGGAGCAGGCCGGAGCGGTGCGGAAGGTATACTACAACGAGCATGTCTACCGGGACTACCGGGAGATCCTGCAAACGGGCCTGGAATGCGTGGGGGATCTGGGGGATTATGAGATCGCTGAGGTGGTTCTCCTGGCGGCCAAAAGCCTGGAGCTGCTGGGAGATCGCTTCGTGCTGAATATTTCCCACATGGGACTGCTGGCGGCGGCAATCGGCAGCTGTAAGTTCACCGGCGCCCAAAAGCGCCAGGCCATGGACTGCCTGCGCCGGAAGAACCTTCACCAGCTGGAAGACCTGTGCCGGGAGGATTCCGACGCCTGGAGGAAGCTGCGGGCCTTGGCCCTGTGCCGGGGCGGGAAGGAGGCGTTGGAGGGGATCGCCGGGGTTTTGACCACCGAGCCGGAGCGCCGGGCTCTGGCGGAGCTGGCGCGGCTGTGGAAGCTGCTGGAGGACAGCGGCCGGGGAGACAGCCTGCGGCTGGACTTCTCCGTAGACAGCCACATGGGCTATTACAGCGGCGTGGTATTCCGGGGCTACCTGGAGGGAATTCCGGCGGATGTGCTCTGCGGCGGACAGTATGACAAGCTGGCCCAGAAAATGGGCAAGCATTGCCGCGCCATCGGTTTTGCCATTTATTTGAACATGCTCCAGGACAGGCCCCAGTCCGACTGTCCGGAGGATGTGGACACAGTGATCCTCCATGACGGACAGACGGACACCCGGACGCTGACCGCCGCCGCGGAGGACGCCGCCAAAGAGGGCAGCGTCCTGGTCTGCGCCGGGCTGCCCACGGATCGCCGGTGGAAGCGGCTGCTTCGGTTTGAAAACGGGAGGTTGGTGGAATGAGGCAGATGCTCAACATTGCGCTGCCCAAGGGGCGGCTGGGCGAGCGGGCTTACGGCCTGCTGAAAACCAGCGGCTATGGCTGCCCCGCTCTGGAGGATCCGGGCAGGCGGCTGATTTTTGAGGATCTTCAGGCCATGGTGCGGTATTTCTGGGTGAAGCCCTCGGACGTTGCCATTTATGTGGAGCGGGGAGCGGCGGATCTGGGGATTGTGGGAAAGGATATTCTGCTGGAATATGAGCCGGAGGTCTATGAGCTGCTGGATCTGGGCATGGGCAAATGCCGCATGGCCGTGGCGGGGAAGAAGGACTTCCGGGATCCGGTGGGCAAGACCCTGAAGGTAGCTACTAAGTTTCCCAACATCACCCGGAGCTTTTACGCGGGGAAATGCCGGGACATTGATATCATTCAGCTAAACGGCTCTATTGAGCTGGCTCCCATTCTGGGACTGAGCCACGTGATTGTGGACATTGTGGAGACCGGGGCCACCCTGCGGGAAAATGATTTGCAGGTGTTCGAGGAAGTGGTTCCCATCAGCGCCCGGCTGATCGCCAATGTGGCCAGCTTCCAATTTAAGGATGATGCCATCAACGACCTGTGCGCCAAGCTGCGGGCGCAGACGGAGGGAATGCTATGATCAAACTATGCAAATACGGCCAGACGCCCAACCGGGAGATCTTTGCCCGGGTGGCGCCTCAAGCCGATGTGACCGGGGCGGTGGCGGGAATTCTGGAGCAGGTGCGCACCCGGGGGGACGCGGCCCTGCGGGAGTATACCCGAACCTTCGACGGGGCCGACCTGGAAGACCTGGCGGTGAGCCGCCGGGAGTGGGAGCAGGCCTTGAACCAGGTGGAGCCGGAATTTCTGGGAACCCTGGAGCGGGCGGCGGAAAATATTCGGGCCTTCCACAGCCGCCAGGTCAGCCAGGGCTTCGTCATGGCGCAGCAGCCGGGGATCGTTCTGGGGCAGAAGGTGACGCCCATCGACCGGGTGGGGCTGTATGTCCCCGGGGGTACGGCGGCCTATCCTTCCACGGTGCTGATGGACGCCATTCCCGCCAAAATCGCCGGATGCCCCCAGGTGGTGATGGTCACCCCGCCGGGGAAGGACGGCACCGTCCCTCCCGCCATTTTGGCGGCGGCCAGAGTGGCTGGGGTGGATCGGGTCTTCAAGGTGGGCGGCGCTCAGGCCATTGCCGCCCTGGCCTACGGCACGGACTCCATCCCCAAGGTGGATAAAATCGTAGGGCCGGGAAACGCCTATGTGGCGGAGGCCAAGCGCCAGGTCTTCGGCCTGGTGTCCATTGACATGATCGCCGGGCCCAGCGAGATCCTCATTGTCTCCGACGGGAAAAGCGACCCGGCGCAGGTGGCGGCGGATATGCTCAGCCAGGCGGAGCACGACCGGCTGGCCTGCGCCGTGCTGGTCACCGACAGCGAGGCCCTGGCCCTGGCGGTTCGGGATCAGCTGGAGCGGCAGATTCCGCTGCTTCCCCGGGCGCAGATCGCCCGGGACGCCATCGACAGCTGGGGCAGGATCATCCTGGCGGAGGATCTGGGGGCCGGGATTGAGATTGCCAATGAGATCGCCCCGGAGCATCTGGAACTGATGGTGGACGAGCCTTTTGCCTATCTGCCCCAGGTGCGCCACGCCGGTTCCATTTTCCTGGGCCGCAGCTGCCCCGAGGCATTGGGGGACTATTTTGCCGGCCCCAACCACACCCTGCCCACCGGCGGACGGGCAAAATTCTCCAGCCCGCTGGGGGTGGATGATTTTGTGAAAAAGAGCCAGTTTACCTACTACAGCGCCCAGGCCCTGGCCCAGGCGGCGGCGGATATCGCGGCCTTCGCCCAGAAGGAAGGGCTGACCGCCCACGGGCGCAGCGTGCTGATCCGGCAGGAGGGCGGCGTATGAGCGGTTTTTTGGATCCGAAATTCCAGACGCTGGAGGCCTATACGCCTGGGGAACAGCCCCGGGATATGCAATACATCAAGCTCAATACCAACGAGTCCCCCTATCCCCCCGCTCCCCGGGTGGTTCAGGCGCTGACCCGGGAGCAGGGACAGCTGCTGCGGCTGTATCCGGATCCCACAGGTCAGGCGCTGAAGGAGCGGCTGGCGCGGCTATACGGCGTGGCGGCGGAGAATGTGTTCCTGGGCAACGGCTCCGACGAGATTTTGAACTTCGCTTTCCTGGCCTACGGGGCCAAGGGGGTGGTGTTCCCCGATATCAGCTACGGCTTTTACCAGGTCTACGCCGACCTGTACGGGCTGGAGCGGGAGAGCATCCCGTTGAAGGAGGACTTCTCCCTGGACTGCCGGGACTATTGCGGCAAAGGGAAGCTGGTGGTCATCGCCAATCCCAACGCCCCTACGGGCATGGCCGTTTCTCCGGAGCAGATCCGGCAGATTCTTCTGAGCAACCCGGACGCCGTGGTGCTCATCGACGAGGCCTACGTGGACTTCGGCGGCGAGACCTGCCTGCCTCTGATCCGGGAGTATCCCAACCTGCTGGTGGTGCGCACCTTCTCCAAGTCCCGGTGCCTGGCGGGCGGGCGGCTGGGCTATGCCTTCGCCCAACCGGAGCTGATCCGGGATCTGGAGAAGCTGAAATATTCCACCAATCCCTACAACATCAACCGGCTGACCCTGGCCCTGGGCCAGGCCACGGTGGATGCGGATGAATATTATCGGGATATCTGCGAAAAAATCGTGGAAAGCCGCCGGTGGACTGCCGGGCAGCTGGAGGCGCTGGGCTTTCAGGTGCTGCCCAGTCAGGCCAACTTCCTCTTTGCCCGCAGCCAGGCTGTGGACGGGGAGGCTTTGTATCAGCAGCTGAAGAAGCGGGGGATCCTGGTGCGGCATTTTACCGCTCCCCGGATCTGCCAGTATAACCGGATCACCATCGGCACCCAGGCGCAAATGGAAGCGTTCCTGGACGCGGTGAAGGAAATCCTGACAGGAGGCGCCTTATGAGAAATTACGAGCTGACCCGGGTCACCAGGGAGACGGACGTCCGCCTCAGCCTGACGCTGGAGGGTACCGGTCAGAGCTGTGTAGATACCGGCTGCGGCTTTTTGGATCATATGCTGACCTTGTTCGCCGCCCATGGCCGCTTCGACCTGACGGTTCGGTGCGCCGGGGATACCCAGGTGGACGATCACCACAGTGTGGAGGATATCGGTATTTGCCTGGGAACCGCCTTCCGGGAAGCCCTGGGAGACAAGCGGGGGATCTGCCGCTACGGCAGCTTCCTGCTGCCCATGGACGAGGCGCTGATCCTGGCGGCGGTGGATTTGTCCGGCAGGAGTTGCCTGTGCTATGATTTGCAGATTCCCACCCAGAAGATCGGAACCTTTGATACGGAGCTGGTGGAGGAATTCTTCCTGGCCTTCGTCCGCAACTGCCCCATGAGCCTGCACATCCGGCAGATGGCGGGAAAAAACGCCCACCACATTGTGGAAGGCGCCTTCAAGGCCCTGGGCCGGGCCATGAGGCAGGCGGTGGTGCCGGACGGCAGCAATGAGATCCCCTCCACTAAGGGGGTGCTGTAATGGTAGGCATTTTGGACTACGGCGTGGGGAATCTGTTTTCCCTGGCCTCCTCCTTCCGCTGCATCGGCCAGGAGGCCTTCGTCAGCGCCGACCCCCGGCGGCTGGAGCAGGCGGACAGGCTGGTGCTGCCCGGCGTGGGAGCCTTTCAGGACGCGGCGGCGAAGCTCCGGGCTTCCGGGCTGGATGGCTTTTTGTGCCGTCAGGCGGCCCAGGGGAAGCCCCTGCTGGGTATCTGCCTGGGGATGCAGCTGCTGTTTCAGGAGAGCCTGGAATACGGCTGCCATCAGGGCCTGGGATTGCTTTCCGGCCGGGTGGTGGCCATGGAGGGGCGGCTCCCGCCGGGGCTGAAGATCCCGCATATGGGCTGGAACCGGCTGGAGGTCAGCCGGGGGCGGCTTCTGGAGGGGCTGGACGGAGCCTATGTGTACTTCGTTCACTCCTACTTCGCCCAAGGCTGTGACGACGCCCTGGCGGCGGTGGCGGACTACGGCATCCCCATCACCGCGGCGGTGGAGAAGGATCATATTTTCGGCTGTCAGTTCCACCCGGAGAAAAGCGGAACCGTGGGACTGACCATTCTGGAACATTTCTGCGGGATTTAGGAGGCGGCTGTATGGATATCTATCCTGCCATTGATCTTTACGGCGGACAGGCGGTGCGGCTGTACCGGGGGGACTATGCCCAAATGACGGTATACAGCCGGGAGCCGGCTCAGGTGGCCCAAACTTTTGCCCGGGCCGGAGCGAAGCATATCCACCTGGTGGATCTGGAGGGCGCCAAAACCGGCAAGCCGGAGAACCTGCCGGTGATCCGAAAGATCCTGGAAGCCACCCGGCTGTTCACCCAGGTGGGCGGCGGCATCCGCAGTATGGAGGTGGTGGACACCTACATAAACGCCGGAGTGGATCGGGTGATTCTGGGTACCGCGGCGGTGACGGATCCGGATTTTCTGAAGGCGGCTCTGGCGCGCTACGGGCAGCGGATTGCCGTGGGGGTGGATCTGAAGGACGGCTTTGTGGCCATTAAGGGCTGGACGGAAACCTCAGCCTTGGGGGCGGAGACCTTTTTCGGACAGATGGAAGCCCTGGGAGTCCGAACGGCCATCTGCACCGATATTTCCCGGGACGGCGCCATGGAGGGAACCAACCGGGAGCTGTACCGGCGCCTTTCCCGCAGCTATGCCATTGACCTGATCGCCTCCGGCGGCGTGTCCTCCCTGGAGGACGTCAGAGCCCTGCGGGATATGGGGCTCCACGGAGCCATCATCGGGAAGGCCTGGTACATCGGGGCCATCGACTTGCGGCAGGCAGTGGAGGAAGCGCTATGATTACGAAACGGATTATCCCTTGCCTGGACGTGCGTAACGGCCGGGTGGTGAAGGGAACCAATTTTCAAGGGCTGCGGGATGTGGCCTCCCCGGTGGAGCTGGGGAAATTCTACAGTGACAACGGCGCCGACGAGCTGGTGTTTTACGACATCACCGCCTCCGCCGAGGGGCGCAGGCTCTTTACCGACGTGCTCCGGGAGGTGGCCTCCACCATTTTCATTCCCCTTACCGTAGGCGGCGGCATCAACACCCTGGAGGACTTTGACCGGGTGCTCAAATGCGGCGCGGACAAGGTCAGCGTCAACTCCGGGGCTATCCAGGATCCCGGCCTGGTGGCCGCGGCGGCCAGGGTTTACGGCGACCAGTGCGTGGTGCTCTCCGCCGACGTCAAGCGGGTGCGGGGGCAGTTCCGGGTCTTTGCCAAGGGGGGGCGGGAGGACACCGGCATGGAGGCCATCGGCTGGATCCGCCGGTGCGTGGACAGCGGCGCCGGGGAAGTGGTGCTCAATTCCATCGATACCGACGGAGTCAAAGGCGGCTTTGACCTGGAGATGCTGGCGGCGGTGTGCGAGGCGGTGGATGTGCCGGTGATCGCCTCCGGCGGCGCGGGGTGTGAGGAGGATTTTATCAAGCTGTTCCGAACCCTTCCCAAGGTGGACGCCGGGTTGGCCGCCTCCATTTTCCACTTCGGCCAGGTGCGGATCCCCCATCTGAAAGCCACTTTGGCCCGAAACAATATCTTGGTGAGGTTATGATTATGGAGAACCTGGAGAAGCTAAAATTTGACGAAAAGGGGTTGATTCCCGCCATCGTGGTGGACGATGAAACGGGAAAGGTATTGACCCTGGCCTATATGAACCGGCAGAGCCTGGAGCTGTCCCTGGAAAAGGGGCTGACCTGCTTCTGGAGCCGTTCCCGGCAGACGCTGTGGCTGAAGGGGGAAACCAGCGGCCATTACCAGCACATCGTTTCCATCACCGCCGACTGCGACTATGACGCCCTGGAGGTGCGGGTGCGCAAGGACGGCCCTGCCTGCCATTTGGGAACGGATTCCTGCTTTACCAACCCGGTTTTGGGAGAACAGCGGGAGCCGTTCCGGCTGGAGGAGCTGTACCGGCTGCTGCTGGATCGAAAGGGGAAACTGCCGGAAGGCTCCTACACCACCTATCTGTTTCAAAAGGGTCTGGACAAGATCCTGAAGAAGGTGGGGGAGGAATCCACCGAAGTGATTATCGCCGCCAAGGCCCAAGACCAGGCGGAGACGGTGTACGAGATTGCCGATCTTGCCTACCATGTTCTGGTGCTGATGGCCCAAATGGGCATTACCCCCCAGGACATCCGCCGGGAGCTGGCAGGCCGCCATGTTATTGACCATAAGGTCAAGCAGGAGAAAATGACCTGAAAAATGCCCCTGCCCAAGAAAGCGCGGATTCCTGCTTTTCAGATACGACCCGGGAATTCTCTGAATCAATCCGCAGCGGCTGGGCAACCGGATCCTTTGATCTCTCTCCGCAACTGGAAAAGCGGGAAATCCGTACGGGATTCCTCCGCTTTTTCAAGGCTCGGCTGCGCAAAACTTCCGGGCATCGCCGCTTACGGTTTTCCCAGAGGTTCCCTGATTTACAATGCACCGTATGCATACGCGGACTTGATACGAAACGGCCGTCCCGTGACGCATCTGAAAACCGTAACGATGTATCAGCCTTTTGTAACTGAATCATACCGCCGCCCGCGGGATTGCTCCCACGGGCGGCGGTATCTTTTTCTATTCACAGTAAATCCGTATACTTTGGCAAGGAATCGTCCATTTTGTAGGTGCGGCAAATATCCAGAAATGTTTTGGCGGATGGTGTCAGGTATTTATCCTTATGATGGATTATGTGAAAACGCCGCTGAAAATCAAGCCCATCTACGGCAATCGTAACAATTTGCCCCCGCTCTAAGGCGCCTTGCACCATACGATGCGGCAGTACGGCAATCCCGATACCGTTGATAACCGCGTTGACAAGGGCTGTGGTACTTGCGGCTTCCCAAATCGGTTTGACTGCAAAGCCGGCGTTTAACGTGGCTCGATCAAAGGTTTCTCTTGTACCGCTTCCCAGCTCCCGCAACAGGAAACGCTGCTGTTTGAACTGCTCTAATGACAACCTTTGCCCCTGTCGAAAGCCCTCATTGGCGGAGGCGATAATACTCAGGCGGTCTTCCATATATTCCTCGATGTGTATGGCAGGATGATGGGAAATCCCCTCAATCAACGCAAAATCCAAATTGTTATTCATAATCGCCTGTTCAAGCTGGTTCGAGGGCGCAACCATTACCTGTACCTCCGTACCGGGACGCCGGTGATAAAAGGCTTTTACATAGCCGGGTAGAAATTGCGAGCCGATGGTAATGCTTGCGCCTACCCGTAAAAGCCCCATGGAATCCCAATTTCTCATTTCCCGTTCCATATCGTCAAATTGGGCAGAAATACGAAGGGCATATTGTAAAAAGTTTTCTCCGGCGGGAGTAATCTGAAGCCGTCTGCCAATGCGGTCAAAAAGGATAATGCCGTAATACTGTTCCAGATCTTTAATCGCCAGGCTGACTGCCGGCTGGGTCATATTCATGTTTTCCGCGGCTTTTGTTGTATTATAGTTCGCTTCGCAGACGCCGCAAAATATTTTCATGTGGCGTAACGTCATTTGCTCGCCCTCCTTATACAAAAAACAATATTGATTCAATTAAATTATACTGTTTCACTTATCAGAATACAAGTGGTATACTGTTCCTATATGGAGGATGAAGCATGAAAAAGGGAAAAAACACAAAGCAAACGCGGATGACCTTGGCAAGGGCGAAGGATTTCGGCGCAAGCCGCAGAGGATTTCTTCAGAAGTTTTCGAAATTCGCACAGTTATTTTTTTCGGTTTTCAAACTGAGCGCCTGCACGTTTGGAGGCGGTTTTGTAATCGTTCCGCTTATGAGAAAACGATTTGTAGAGGAATTAGGATGGATAGACGAGCAGGAAATGCTGGATCTGACAGCGATTGCGCAGTCCTCTCCGGGAGCGATCGCAGTCAATGCGTCCATTCTTGTGGGGTATCATGTAGCGGGGATTCCCGGAGCGTTGCTGACTGTATTGGGAGCCGTTACCCCGCCGCTTGTCATCATTTCGATCATCTCACTGTTTTATCAGGCGTTTCGGGATAATGCCATGGTCAGCTTAGCCATGGCGGGTATGCTATGCGGCGTAGCGGCGGTGATCTTCGACGTCGTGTTTGACATGGCAAAAACGATTGTTCAAAAAAAGCGGTTTCTGCCTGTTTTCGTTTTGCTGGGAGCATTTATCGCTGTACGCTTCCTTTCTGTGAATATGATTGTGGTGATTCTTGTTTGCGGCCTCATCGGAGCCGCTGAAACGCTGTACAGAGACAGGAAGCATCGGGAGGGCGAGGCAAAATGATTTATCTGGAATTGTTTTGGAGTTACGTTCAAATTGGGTTGTTTAGCATTGGCGGCGGTTATGCCGCCATGCCGCTGATCCAACATCAGGTGGTGGAAGTTCATCCGTGGCTTAGCATGACGCAGTTCGCAGACATTGTTACCATTGCGGAAATGACGCCGGGGCCGATTGCGATCAACTCGGCAACCTTTGTGGGGATCATGGTTGCCGGTTTTCCCGGCGCGATCATTGCGACCATTGGTTGCGTGTTACCATCCTGCGTGATTGTAATGACATTTGCCTTTCTTTACTACCGTTTCCGGGGACTGAGCATTGTGCAAGGCGTCCTCGCCGGACTTCGCCCCGCTGTGATTGCGATGATTGCGTCGGCTGGAATCAGCTTGTTCTTTACGGCGGTTTGCGGTACAACCGCTTTGCCCACGGATCTCAGCAACGTGAATATGGTGGCTCTGAGTATCTTCCTCGGGGCGCTTTTTGTATTGCGGAAATGGAAAGTGAATCCCATGAAAGCAATGGCGGGGTCTGGTATAGCGGGACTGATCTTGTTTTCAATGTGTTAATCCGGGGGGTGAAAATATGCAATACATGATGAAATCTGGAATATTATCTATGGTCGATTGTAAAATGAAGTTGGACACCTGAAAAAAAGGAATCCATAGTGACTTCCAATGTGGTAGAATGAAGT
>CALWXQ010000019.1 GCA_944385545.1 uncultured Oscillospiraceae bacterium
GCACCCCAGGGTGGTCTCTCTTGCCCCTTCGGGGCAATTCACCTTCTGTACCTGGCGGAAAATACATCTCAGGCTGCTTTTTGTGGGAGTTGTGCGCCTACGGCGCACAAGGAGTGCGCGCAGCTTACCTGCAAAAATCTGTCGGAAAGCCCCGAAGGGGATTTTCGACAGACAGAGCCGCCCGGAGCAAACGCTCCGGGCGGAGGTTATATTATTGGAAATACTTCACCGCGGCTTCGAACATCCGGATGTCGTACTGTCCGGGGACGTTCTTGTACAGGCCGGAGCCGACGCGTTCGCTGTGGCCCATTTTGCCGAAGACCCGGCCGTCGGGGGAGGTAATGCCCTCAATGGCGAACAGGGAGCCGTTGGGATTGAAGCTCACGTCGGCGGTGGGGCGGCCCTCCAGATCCACGTACTGGGTGGCGATCTGGCCGTTGGCCGCCAGCCGATGGATCAGCTCGGGGCTTGCCAGGAACTTGCCTTCGCCGTGGGAGATGGGTACGCTGTACACCTCCCCTACGTTGGTCAGGGCCAGCCAGGGGGACTTGTTGGAGGCTATCCGGGTGCGGACGATCCGGCTCTGGTGGCGGTTGATGGTGTTGAAGGTTAGGGTGGGGCAGGTTTCGTCGGTGTCGATGATCTTGCCGTAGGGTACCAGACCCAGCTTAATCAGGGCCTGGAAGCCGTTGCAGATGCCGCACATCAGACCGTCCCGGCGCTCCAACAGCTGGGTGACCCCTTCCTTCACCGCGGCGTTGCGGAAGAAGGCGGTGATGAACTTGCCGGAGCCGTCCGGCTCGTCGCCGCCGGAGAAGCCGCCGGGGATGAAGACCATCTGGGCGGTTTTCAGGGCCTGGGCGAACCGGTCTACGCTCCGGGCGATGCCCTGGGCGGACAGGTTGTTGATTACCAGGATCTCCGGCTCCCCGCCGGCGTCCCGGACGGCCTTGGCCGAGTCGTATTCGCAGTTGGTGCCGGGGAAGGCGGGAATCAGCACCTTGGGCCGGGCGGCCTTCACGGCCGGCGCCTTCCGGCTCCCGGCGGTGTAGGAGAAGTTCTCCATGGGCTGCTCCCGGGTGGGGATGTTGCAGGGGAACACCGGTTCCAGCTTGTCCTCATAGGCGCCCAGTACCTGGCTGTGGCTCAGGGTCTGGCCCTGATAGCGGAAGCTGCCGTCGGCGGTGGTGACGCCCAGCACCGTACCCACGGCGTCCCGGGCCATTTCCACCACGAAGCCGCCGTAGGCGTAGCCGAACAGATCCTCCAGGGTCAGGCTGTCCCGGAAGGCCAGACCCAGACCGTTGCCGAAGCCCATCTTCATCACGGCCTCTGCCACGCCGCCCATGCCGGGGGTATAGCAGGCCAGGGCCTTGCCGCTGCGAAGCAGGCCGGTGACCAGGGCGAAGTTTTCCAGCAGGGAGGCGGTGTCCGGCAGACCGTTTTCGTTGTATTTGGTCTTTATCAGGCAGACATTGTGCCCCGGGGCTTTGAATTCCGGGCTGACCACCTGATCGGTGGCGCCGGTGGTGACGGCGAAGGACACCAGGGTGGGAGGAACGTCCAGATTCTCAAAGGAGCCGGACATGGAATCCTTGCCGCCGATGGCGCCGATGCCCAGCTCCATCTGGGCCTTGAAAGCGCCCAGCAGCGCCGCCAGTGGTTTGCCCCACCGGGCGGGATCCTTCCCCAGCCGTTCGAAGTACTCCTGGAAGGTCAGGTAGGTATCGGTAAAGTCCGCGCCGGAGGCGATGAGCTTGCACACCGACTCCACCACCGCCAGATAAGCGCCGTGGTAGGGGCTTTTTTCGGTGATGAAGGGGTTATAGCCGTAGGACATGAAGGAGCAGTTTTGGGTGTGGGCCTTCTCCACGCTGATCTTGTGCACCATGGCCTGGATGGGGGTGAGCTGGTGCTTGCCGCCGAAGGGCATCAGCACCGTACCGGCGCCGATGGTGGAGTCGAACCGCTCGGACAGGCCCCGCTTGGAGCAGGTGTTCAGATCCCCGGCCACGGCCAGAAAGTTCTCCGAGAAGCCGCCCTGAAGGGGCTTGTCCCAGGCGGCGGGCTTGGCGGGGGCGGCGGTGGTATGCTTGGGAGCGCCGTTGGAATTGAGGAATTCCCGGCTGATGTCGCAAATGGTCTTGCCGTTCCAGGTCATGACCAGCCGGGGCAGCTCCGTGACCTGGGCCACAGGTACGGCGTTCAGGTTCTCCTGGGCCGCCAGCTCCAGGAACCGCTGTACGTCCTTGGCTTCCACCACCACGGCCATCCGCTCCTGGGATTCGGAGATGGCCAGCTCCGTGCCGTCCAGGCCCTCGTACTTCTTGGGCACGGCGTTCAGGTTGATGTTCAGGCCGTCGGCCAGCTCGCCGATGGCAACGGACACGCCGCCGGCGCCGAAGTCGTTGCACCGCTTAATCAGCAGGGAGGCCTCCCGGTTGCGGAACAGCCGCTGGAGCTTCCGCTCCTCCGGGGCGTTGCCCTTCTGAACCTCGGAGCCGCAGGTCTCCACAGAGGAGATGTTGTGGGCCTTGGAGGAGCCGGTGGCGCCGCCGATGCCGTCCCGGCCGGTGCTGCCGCCCAGGAGGATTACCACGTCTCCAGGCTCCGGACGCTCCCGGCGGACATTCTCAGCCGGGGCGGCGGCGATGACGGCGCCGATCTCCATGCGCTTGGCGGCGTAGCCCGGGTGATAGATCTCGTCTACAATGCCGGTGGCTAGGCCGATCTGGTTGCCGTAGGAGGAATAGCCCGCGGCGGCGGTGGTGACGATCTTGCGCTGGGGCAGCTTGCCGGGAATGGTCTGGGACACGGGGGTTAGCGGATCCGCCGCGCCGGTGACCCGCATGGCGCCGTAGACATAGCTGCGGCCGGACAGGGGATCCCGGATGGCGCCGCCGATGCAGGTGGCCGCGCCGCCGAAGGGCTCGATCTCCGTAGGATGGTTGTGAGTCTCGTTTTTAAACAGCAGCAGCCAGGGCTGAACTTCGCCGTCCACGGTGACCTCCATTTTTACGGTGCAGGCGTTGATCTCCTCGGACTCGTCCAGCTTGCTGAGCTTTCCGGCGGCCCGCAGGTGCTTGACGGCGATGGTGGCAAGATCCATCAGGCAGATGTCCTTGCGCTCCCGGCCCAGGGCCTTGCGGACGGCCAGGTATTCTTCATAGGTCTGCTGAAGCAGGGAATCGGCGAAGGTCACCGCGTCGATGATGGTGCCGAAGGTGGTGTGGCGGCAGTGGTCGGACCAGTAGGTGTCGATCATCCGGATCTCGGTGATGGTGGGATCCCGGCCCTCCCGGCGAAAATAGTCCTGGCAGAAGCGGATGTCGTCTAGGTCCATGGCCAGGCCGTAGCGGGCAAGGAAGCCCGCCAGCCGCTCCCGGGTCAGACCGGTGAAGCCCTCCAGCACAGCCACTTCCTTGGGAATGTCATAGGGGATGGCCAGGGTCTGGGGCACCTCCAGGGAAGCCTCCCGGCACTCCACGGGGTTAATGACGTATTTCTTGATTTCGGCAATGTCCTTGTCCGTCAGCTGGCCGTAGAGGGCGTAGACCTTGGCGGCGCGCACCAGGGGGCGCTCTCCCTGGGAGATGATCTGGATGCACTGGGCGGCGGAGTCCGCCCGCTGGTCAAACTGGCCGGGAAGGGCCTCCACGGCGAAGACGAAGGCCCCGGGCAGATGAATGGTTTCCGAGGCCACGTCCAGCTGCGGCTCGGAGAACACGGTTTTGACGCAGGAGCGGAACAGCTCGGCGGAGATGTTCTCCGCGTCGTAGCGGTTGAACAGCCGCACCTTCTCCAGCCGCCGGATGCCCAGCAGATTTCTGGCCTCGCTGAGCAGGCTCTCGGCCTCGTTGGCCAGGCCCTCTTTCTTTTCTACAAATACCCGATATACCATACGTTTCTCCTTCTTTACCCGTTTGCCCGGAGGGCGCGCCGGCCGATGTCGCTTCTGCGGTAGGCGTTTTCAAACCGAACGCCGTCGCTGATCCGGTAGGCCTCCCGGATGGCCTCCTCCAGGGAGTCCGCCACGGCGGTGGTGCCGGTCACCCGGCCGCCGGAGGTCACAAGACGGCCCTGGGCCAGCTTGGCCCCGGCCACATAGGTGTGCTGGGCGGCCTCCCGGGTCATGGTGATCTCATAGCCCTTGCGGTAGGCGGTGGGATAGCCCTGGGAGGCCAGGATCACGCAGCAGGCGTGCCTGGGGGCGAAGGTCACCTCCGTCTGGGCCAGGGTGCCGTTGGTCACCGCCAGCATAATGCTCAGCAGGTCGCTTTCCAGCAGGGGCAGCACCACCTGAGTCTCGGGATCGCCGAAGCGGCAGTTGTACTCAATGACCCTGGGGCCGGCGGGGGTGAGCATCAGGCCGAAGTACAGGCAGCCCTTGAAGGGGCGGCCCTCGGCGTTCATGGCCCGGATGGTGGGCAGGAAAATGGTGTCCATGCAAGTTTGGGCGATTTCCCGGGTGTAATAGGGGTTGGGGGCTACGGTTCCCATGCCGCCGGTGTTCAGGCCGGTATCGTTGTCCCCGGCGCGCTTGTGATCCATGGAGGACACCATGGGCTTGACGCAATTGCCGTCGGTGAAGGCCAGCACGGAGACCTCCGGCCCGGTGAGGAATTCCTCAATGACGATGTGATCCCCGGATTTGCCGAAGACGTGGCCCTCCATCATGTCCCGGACGGCGGCCTTGGCCTCCTGCCGGGTCTGGGCGATGATGACGCCCTTGCCCAGGGCCAGGCCGTCGGCCTTAATCACCGTGGGGATGGGGGCGGTATCCAGATAGGCAAGGGCCTGATCCATGTCGTCAAAGGCCCGGTAGGCGGCGGTGGGAATGCCGTATTTGCGCATCAGGTTCTTGGCGAAGACCTTGCTGCCTTCGATGATGGCGGCGTTGGCCCGGGGGCCGAAGCAGGGGATGCCCGCGGCCTCCAAAGCGTCCACACAGCCCAGGACCAGGGGATCGTCCGGGGCGACCACCGCGTAGTCCACGGGATGGGCCTTGGCGAAGGCCACAATGCCGTCAATGTCCGTGGCGGAAATGTCCACGCAGGTGGCGTCGGCGGCGATGCCGCCGTTGCCGGGAAGGGCGTAAACGGTTTTGACCTGAGGATTCTTTTTCAGGCAGCGAATGATGGCGTGTTCCCGCCCGCCGCCGCCTACCACCAGAATGTTCATAGGACTGCGCTCCTTCTCTTTTCGGGTTTAGTGGTGGAACAGCCGCATGCCGGTGAAGCACATGGCGATGCCCATCTTGTCGCATTGGGCAATGACCAGGTCGTCCCGGATGGAGCCGCCGGGCTGGGCGATGTAGCGAACGCCGGAGGCATAGGCCCGCTTGACATTGTCCGGGAAGGGGAAGAAAGCGTCGGAGCCAAGGGCGACGCCGGTGATGCCGTCTAAGTATTCCCGCTTCTCCTCGGCGGTGAGGGGCTGGGGACGGACGGTGAAGTAGTTCTGCCAGACGCCCTCGGCGCAGACGTCTTCTTCATTGCCGTTGATGTAGCCGTCAATGACGTTGTCCCGGCCGGGGCGGCCCAGATCCGCCCGGAAGGGCAGGGCCAGGGTCTTCGGATGCATCCGCAGGAAGAAGGTGTCCGCCTTGCCGCCGGCCAGCCGGGTGCAGTGGATCCGGGACTGCTGTCCCGCGCCCACGCCGATGGCCTGGCCGTCCCAGGCGTAGCAGACGGAGTTGCTCTGGGTGTATTTCAGGGTGATGAGGGCTACGATCAGGTCGATCCGGGCGCTTTCGGGAAGGGTTTTGTTCTGGGTGACCAGGTTGGTCAGCAGCTCCTTGCCGATGGTGAAGTTGTTCCGGCCCTGCTGGAAGGTGACGCCGAAGACCTGCTTGGTCTCCTGCTCCTGGGGAACATAATCCGGATCGATGGCGACCACGTTGTAGCCGCCCTTGCGCTTGGTCTTCAGAATGGCCAGGGCCTGGTCGGTGTAGCCCGGGGCGATAACGCCGTCGGAGACTTCCCGGGCGATGAGGCTGGCGGTGAGGGCGTCGCAGGTGTCGGACAGAGCCACCCAGTCGCCGAAGGAGCACAGCCGGTCGGTGCCTCTGGCCCGGGCGTAGGCGCAGGCCAGGGGATTTTCATCCAGCCCCTCCACATCGTCTACAAAGCAGGCCTTCTTCTGGGCTTCGGACAGGGGCTTGCCCACGGCGGCGGAGGTGGGGGAGACGTGCTTAAAGGAGGTGGCGGCGGCCATGCCGGTGGCCTCCTTCAGCTCCTTCACCAGCTGCCAGGCGTTCAGAGCGTCCAGGAAGTTGATATAGCCCGGCCGGCCGTTGAGGATGGTCAGGGGCAGATCGGAGCCGTCGGCCATGTAGATCCGGGAGGGCTTCTGATTGGGGTTGCAGCCGTACTTCAGTTCAAATTCTTTCATTGTGTTTCCTCCCCGCCTCAGGCGTGCTTGTTGATGATCCGCTGGCTGTATTCCCCGGAAGCCAGGTCGGTGTAGCGAACGAACAGGGAAATTTTATTGTCCTTGTCCAGGTTCTCCCACAGCTCCCGGGTGAAGCTGTCAATATCCTCCGGGATGGACACCCGCTCCGGCTCCCCCTGGAAGGTGGGGATCACCGGGTCGCCGTCGCAGACGTAGGTGTGCAGGAAGTGGCCCAGGCCCGCTTTGCCGGGATAGTCGTAGGTGAACCGGGCGCAGCCGCCGCCCTCGGGGTCGTTGGACTTCAAAATGGACAGTTTATAGCTGCCGTCGGGGCTGAGAAGGCCCGAGATCCGGGGGGTCCAGTTGGGGCCGTCGTGCTCGAATTTCCGGGTGCGCAGGGCCTCCTCCATGGTGCGCCCGGCTTCCAGGAAGTCCCGGATGGTGTCGGTCTGGTCGCCGTTGGTGACGATCAGCGCCCGGCCCACCTGGCGCACGGGATGGTAGATAATCAGGCTGGGATCCACCATTTTGGCCGGATCATGGGCCTGGGTGCGAATGCCGTCCGGCTCGGACAGAAAGACCCGGTTGCGGCTGTTGACGCTGCGGCCCATGATGAAGTAGGCGGCCACGGAATGGCTGCCGCTGGGGGTGAGGCCCAGGACGATGCCCCGGCCGGGGTAGCGGTTGCCGGAAAGAAGCTCCGCCATGGTTTTGGTTTCGTATACGTTCATTCGCTGCCTTCCTTTCTCGTGATGCCCAGAATCTCGCCGCAGACCTGCTCCGCCGCCTGGGGCAGCAGAATCCACTCCGCCTGCTCCATGACCCGGCGTTGTAGGGTTTGCGCCGTGTCCCCGGGGAGAATGTCCACCGCCTTCTGGGCGATGATCCGGCCTCCGTCGGGGATTTCGTTTACATAATGTACCGTAGCGCCGGTGACCTTCACGCCGTAGTCCAGCGCCGCCTGATGCACCCGCAGGCCGTAGAAGCCTTCCCCGCAGAAGCTGGGGATCAGGGAGGGGTGGACATTCACGATCCGGTCAGGCCAGGCGCGGGTGAAACGCTCCGTCAGGATGGTCATAAAGCCGGCCAGGATAATCAGCTCAATGCCGTTGTCCGTGAGGATCTGCTGGAGCCGTTCTTCAAAGGCCGCCTGGGAGCCAAGGGCTTTTTTCTCCGCCACGGCGGTGTCCACCCCGGCCTGCCTGGCCCGCTCCAGGGCGTAGGCCCGGGGATTGCTGGAGATCACCAGCACGATCCGGCCGCTGCGCAGGGTGGTTTTCTGCGCGTCCAGCAGGGCCTGGAGGTTGGTGCCGCCGCCGCTGACCAGCACGGCGATTCTTACGCTCATACCAGCATCACCTTTTCTTCCCCGGCCTCGACGACGCCAATGGGGTAGGCGTCCACGCCGTTACCTTTCAGAATGGCCAGGGCGGCCTCCGCCTGGGCGGCGGGAACCACCACGCTCATGCCCACGCCCATGTTGTAGGTGTTGAACATGTCCCGCTCCGGGATCTGGCCGAAGCGTGCGATGAGGTGGAAGATGGGCAGCACCCGAATGGCGCTCTTTTGGATCCGGGCGCACAGGCCGTCGGGGATGGAACGGGGGATATTCTCGTAGAAGCCGCCGCCGGTGATGTGGCAGATGCCCTTCACATCCACCGTTTCCAGCAGGGCCAGCACCGGCTTGACGTAGATTTTGGTGGGGGTGAGCAGGGCCTGGGCGATGGTCTGGCCGCCAAGCTCCTCCCGGGGGACGTAGAGCAGCGGATCGTTGCTGTCGATGCCGAAGACCTTCCGGCACAGGGAGAAGCCGTTGGAGTGGACGCCGGTGGAGGGCAGGGCGATGACCACGTCTCCGGCTTCCATGCGGGTGTTGTCGATGATCTTCTTCTTATCCACAATGCCCACGGCGAAGCCGGCCAGGTCGTAGTCCTCCTGGGGCATCATGCCGGGGTGCTCGGCGGTCTCGCCGCCGATGAGGGCGGCGCCGGACTGGACGCAGCCCTCGGCCACGCCGCCGACGATCTGGGCGATCTTCTCCGGAACGTTCTTGCCGCAGGCAATGTAGTCCAGGAAGAACAGGGGTTTGGCCCCTACGCAGATGATGTCGTTGACGCACATTGCCACGCAGTCGATGCCGATGGTGTCGTGCTTGTCCATGAGGATGGCCAGCTTGACCTTGGTGCCGCAGCCGTCGGTGCCGGAGACCAGCACCGGCTCCTCCATCCCGGCCAGGTTCAGGCCGAAGCAGCCGCCGAAGCCCCCCACATCGTCCAGGCAGCCTTCGTTGCGGGTGCGGGCAATGTGCTTCTTCATCAGCTCCACCGCCTGATAGCCCGCGGTGATGTCCACGCCGGCGGCAGCGTAGCTGGCGGAATAGGAATTCTTGTGATCCATGGCGCTCTCCTTATCGTTTTTTATAATGTCGGTTCGTTGGGGGTCATTCCTCCCCGGTCCAGCAGTAGGTGCAGACCTTGTCCCGATCCAGGCCGATGGCCTCCAGCAGACCGTCCAGGGACTGATAGCCCAGGGAGTCGAAGCCCATTTCCTCACAGATGGCCTTGAGCATGCACTGCCCCCGGTGGGTGGAGCTGTCGGCGTACTCGGCCACATGCTTCTGCCCCTCCAGGCCCTCCAGGTTCTGGATGGTCTTCCGGGCCAGCAGCTCCATTTCCGAATTGCTCCGGGAGAAGTTCAGATACTTGCACCCGTACATAATGGGCGGGCAGGCCGAACGCATATGGACTTCCTTGGCGCCGTTGCTGTAGAGGAATTCCACCGTCTCCCGCAGCTGGGTACCCCGGACGATGGAGTCGTCCACGAACATCAGCTTCTTGTCCTGGATCAGCTCCGGCACCGGGATCTGCTTCATCTTGGCTACCAGGTTGCGCATTTCCTGGCTAGCTGGGGTGAAGGAACGGGGCCAGGTGGGGGTGTACTTCACGAAGGGACGGGCGAAGGGCTTATGGGAGTGGTTGGCGTAGCCGATGGCGTGGGGAAGACCCGAGTCCGGCACGCCGGCCACGTAGTCCACCTCCGGCATGGTGCCGTTTTTCTCCTCGTTCCGGGCCATGATTTCGCCGTTGCGGTAGCGCATCAGCTCCACGTTCTTGCCCTCGTAGTTGGAGTTGGGGTAGCCGTAGTACGTCCACAGGAAGGCGCAGATCTTCATCTTGTCCCCGGGGGGCAGGAGCTGCTCCACCCCGGACTGGGTGATCTTCACGATCTCCCCGGGGCCAAGCTCGTAGTGATCCTGATAGCCCAGCTTGTGGTAGGCGAAGGATTCAAAGGAGGCGCAGCAGCCGTCCTCGTTTTTCCCCACCAGCACCGGCAGACGGCCCACACGGTCCCGGGCGGCGATGATGCAGTCCTTGCACAGGAGCAAAATGGTGCACGAGCCGTCAATGGTCTCCTGGGCGAAGCGGATGCCGTCGATGAGATTGTCCTTCTGGTTAATCAGGGCGGCGGTAAGCTCCGAGGAGTTGACGCTGCCGGAGGACATGGCCATCATTTGGTTGCCCGGGCCGGAGAAGGTCTTCTCCACCAGCTCCTCGGCATTGTTGATGATGCCCACCGTGGCGATGGCGAACATCCCCAGATGGGAGCGCACCAGCAGGGGCTGGGGATCGGTGTCGGAAATGCTGCCGATGCCGGAATGACCGGTGAATTTGGCCAGGTCATTGTCGAACTTGGTGCGGAAGGGGGTATTCTCAATGCTGTGGATCTGCCGCTGGAAGCCCTTGTCATGGTCGTAGAAGGCCATGCCTGCCCGGCGGGTACCCAGGTGAGAATGGTAGTCCGTTCCGAAAAATACGTCGTAAATGCAGTTTTTGCGGGAAATCACCCCAAAAAAACCACCCATATCCAGTTTCCTCCTTCAATTGCTTGGGTTATCTCAGCGGGAAAGCTCCGCCTGGAGCGCCGCGTCCTTTTGCAGTACCTTGGCCGCGTCCCCGGCCCGCTTGGCGTCCAGCCTGGCGGCCAGAGCCGGATCCTCCACCGCCAGGATCTGGGCGGACAACAAAGCGGCATTGACGCCCCCGTTAATGGCCACGGTTGCCACCGGAATGCCGGGTGGCATCATGACCGTAGACAGGAGGGCGTCCATGCCGTCGAGACAGGTGGACTTACAGGGGATCCCGATCACGGGAAGGGTGGTATTGGCGGCAATGGCGCCGGCCAGGTGGGCCGCCATGCCGGCGGCGGCGATGAGAACGCCGAAGCCGTTCTCTCGGGCGGACGCGGCAAAGTCGCGGGCCTGCTCCGGGGTGCGGTGGGCGGAATAGATATGGCATTCGTAGGGGATGTCCAGAGCGGACAGGGTGTCCATGGCCTTGCGCAGGATGGGAAGATCGCTGTCGCTGCCCATAACGATACCGACTTTCTTCATGCAGATACCTCCTTTTCAGCAAAACAAAAGGGCGCACTACCCCTTTCTTGGGAAGTGTGCCCAGACGGTCGGCAAAAAAACAATATGCCCTTACTCCATGTGGTGCTCCACTGATCCGTCAGTCATAAGGGTTTGGGAATGTACGGCCTCATTATATCATTTGTTTCCGGCTTCCGTCAAGGCGCAGAAAAGCCGATTTCCGCCCTGATTTTCCCGCGCCGGATGTCTATCTTACCAAAACGCAAACCCCATGGATGATTGCGCGGACATGGATGGGGCGCTAGCGCCCCAACATATTTACGATACCACAGCGGCCTTGCAAATGTCAAGAAAATATTCATAAAAACTCCGGTTTTCTACCTAATGCTAAAAGAAATCCAGGTAAATTTATACAATATTGCGGCTTGCTTTTCGGAAGCGGCCGTGGTATCCTATAGGTACAAAGAGGTGATACCAATGATCCACTAAGCCTCGGCTTCTGAAAGAAATGGAAGAAGCCAAACAGACGGTTGCTTTCTCAATTTCTTCCGTTATATATTATTTTTTGAACCAAAAAAACAATACCCGGAAGTGATTCAATTTTTGTCAAGAGAAGGAAAGCGGCGTCTGATCCAATAGAAAGCGAGGTAACCATTGATGATAGAGCCCAAGAATTCAATGAAGTGACCCTTGACGAAGGAATGGAAATTCGTCAAGGGTCACTTCTTTTTTTTCGCGCCCGGCGGGGCGCTTTTTTGCCGCCCTCCGGGCGGTTGACAGCCCCGGCGGGGGGATGGTATCATATCGAAAAAAGGGGGGATCCCAATGGCGGCGATTCAGGAAAAACAGGCGGGGCTGTCAGGCAATCAGCTGAAGCTGCTGGCTATGGCGGCGATGACCTGCGATCATGTGGGAGTGCAGCTGCTGCCTCAGGCGCAGATTCTGCGGATCATCGGGCGGCTGGCCATGCCCATCTATGCCTATATGATCGCCGAGGGCTGCCGCCATACCCGAAACCGCCGGGGCTACCTGAAGCGGATCGCCGCTCTGGCGGCGCTGTGCCAGGCGGTGTACTACGCTGCCTTAGGCTCCCTGTACCAGGGGATCCTGGTGAGCTTCACCATGTCCATCTGCCTGATCTTCGCCCTGGAGCAGGCCCGCCGGGGCTTCGGCCCCCGGATGCTGGCCCTGGCCGCGGCGGCGGGGACAGGCTTCGTGTGCCTGGGTCTGCCCCGGCTCCTTGCCGGAACGGACTTCGCCGTGGACTACGGCGTCTGGGGCGTGCTGCTGCCGGTGGCGGTGTACTTCGGCCGGAGCAAAGGGGAGCGCCTGGGCCTGACGGCCCTGGATCTGGTGCTGCTGGGGCTTACCTACGGGGGAAATCAATGGTTCGCCTTGGCCAGCCTGCCCCTGCTGTGGCTCTACAACGGCAGCCGGGGGAAATACCCCATAGGCAAGCTGTTTTACTGGTACTATCCGGCCCATTTGGCGCTGATCGCCGGAATTTCCCTGGCCCTGGGAACGCTGGGCTAAGCGCCGGAAGGCGCGCGGAAGGGGCGGGCCTTCCGGAGTGGGAAACGCCAATGGGGAAGGGGATTGCTTACAGAGGGGCGCAGGAGGCCCGGGGGATGAGTTCCGCGTGGAGCAGGAAGGTGCTCAGGGCTACGCCCTCCATCAGGCTGGACAGGGCGCAGTAGGCGCTTTTGCCCAGCTCCGTCCGGTTCTGGCGGATGGTGGTCAGCGGGGGGACGGTGGTCTGGCACAGGGGCAGGTCGTCGAAGCCCAGGATGCTCACGTCCTGGGGCACCCGGATGCCCTGCCGGCGGCAGCTGGAAAGCACGGAGGCGGCCAGCATGTCGTGACTGCAAATCACCGCGGTGCAGCCCTGGCTGAGCAGGGCGGGGAAGTGACGGTTCAGGCATTCTTCCAGGAAGAAGGAGTCTCTGGCCTGGTTTTCGTCGCAGGGCAGGCCGTTGGCCGCCATGGCCCGGAAGAAGGTGGCGTAGCGCTGCCGGTAGACGTAGGCCCCCAGGGCGCTGCTGAGATAGCCGATCTTCTTGTGGCCCAGATCCATCAAATACCGCACCGCCAGTCCCAGGCCCTCGGCGTTGTCCACCCCCAGATAGCTGACCCGGGGGTTGCCGGGGACGTGGTTGTCGTAGAGCACCGTAGGGGTGCGGCAGGTTTTGAATTCCTTCAGCCACGGATCGTCCAGGGACAGGCCCAGAAACAGCGCCCCCAGATAATTGCCCTGCATCATGTACTGGTCGTAGCCGATGCTGTTTTCCAGCTGGTAGTCCAGGGGGATTACCGATACCCGGAATCCCGCCGGCTCCGCCAGCTTCCGGAAGCCCACCAGAATATCGTAGCCGAAATCCTCCGGCCCGGCGTAGCGCATATTGGTGATGAAAATGGCCAGGCGCTGGGCCTTTTCCCCCCGGCGGATCCGGGAATAGCCCAGCTCTACGGCGGTTTCCACCACGGATTTGCGCATGGCGTCGCTGACGTCCCCGGCCCCGCTGAGGGCCTTGGATACGGTGCTTTTGGATACGCCCAGCACCCGGGCGATGTCTTCCAGGGTAGCCATATGCTCACCTCGCCTTCCCTTGCTCGCGCCGCCGGAAATCTCCGGATCCATGGCCTGTATTCTTCCGTATTGTACCATGCTCCGGCAAAAAATGCAACGAATTCCGGGGATTCTCCGGCGGCGGGAAGGGACGTATGGTGCTTTTCAATAAATCGGGAAATTGGTTTTTGTAAAGAACGTTGAATTTTCAAAGATCGTTCCGAAATTGTTGACGCGGGCTGGGAAACGTATTATACTTTATACATCGAAACTTTTCGAAACAATGGAAACGTTTCCTGTCCGCCTGGGAGGGGAGCTTATGGCGCTGATCTACGGAAAACAGGATCTGGAGGGGCTGACCAAGGGGGAAGCGGTGTGCTGCCTGCTGACCAACGGCCTGGGGGGCTATGCTTCGGTCAGCGCCGCCTTTTCCGTGTCCCGGTGCGACCAGGGGATCCTGGTGTCGGCGGCGAAGGCGCCCAATGTTCGCCGGACGCTGGTGCACCGGCTCCGGGAGCGGCTGCGCGTGGGCGACCGGTGGGATTACCTGTCCTCCCAGGGGTTTGCCGGACAGGAGGGGGAGGAGGACGGCTGGCGGCAGCTCAGCGCCTTTACCTGGGATCATACCCCCTGCTGGCGCTACCAGACCCGGGGCGTGCAGGTGGAGCGGCAGCTGTGCATGGCCTGGGAGGCCAATGCCGCCGCGGTGCTCTACACCGTGGAGAATCTGTCGGACAGCCCCTGCCTGCTGGAGATCGTTCCCCAATTCAAATTCGCCTCCAAGGAGGACGCCCTGACCCGGCGGGACATGACCCTGACCTACGGCGCAGGGAAGGTCACAGCCGGGGAGGAGGTCTGTTATCTCACCACCGACGCCCGGGTGGAGAAGCGGCCCCAGGGCTGGGAGCTGCTGGCCTACCCCCGGGACGCCCAGGACGGCCGGCCCGGGGAGGGGCTGGCGGCCTCCTGCTGCGCCGTGACCAAGCTGGTGCGGCCGGGGAAGAAGCAGCGTTTCGCGGTGGTATTTTCCGACGCCCCGGGCAGCTTCGACGGCTGGCAGCTGCTGGAGCGCTACCGGGAAAGAAAGTTGGCCCTGGCGGAGGGCTGCGGCCTGGCCCATCCCATGGCCAAGGCCCTGGCGGCGGCGGCCGACGCCTTTATCTGCCGCCGGGAGTCCACAGGGGGAAAGACCATTCTGGCCGGCTACCCCCTGTTCAGCGACTGGGGCCGGGATACCATGATCGCCCTGCCGGGGTGCTGTCTGTCCACGGGGCGCTATGACGACGCCAGGAGCATCCTGCGCACCTTCCTGGCCTATGAGAAGGACGGGCTGGTGCCCAACCTCTTTCCCGAGGGAGACGCTCCGCCTATGTACAATACCGCCGACGCCGCCCTGCTGCTCATCGACTGCGTCTGGCAGTACTATACCCGCACCGGAGATCTGGACTTCGTGAAGGAAGCCTATCCGGTGATGGAGCGGATTATCCGCGCCTACCGCAAGGGTACCCGCCACGGCATCGCCATGGATGGCGACGGTCTGATCCGGGCGGGCCAGGGGATGGATCAGGTGACCTGGATGGATGTGTGTGTGGACGGCGTGCTGCCCACCCCCCGCCACGGAAAGCCTGTGGAGATCAACGCCTACTGGTACAGCGCCCTGCGGGTTATGGAAACCTGCGCCAAGGCCCTGGGCTGCTCCGACGGCGGCTGCGGCACCCTGGCGAAGAAGGTGAAAAAAGCCTTTGCCCGGGAATTCTACCGGGAGGATTTGGGCTGCCTGAAGGACGTGCTCTGCGGCGAACCGGCAGAGGATCAGCTCCGGTGCAACCAAATCTGGGCGGTGTCCATATCCTTCTGCCCCCTGTCCAAGGCCCAGGCCCGGGCGGTGACGGAGACGGTGTATCGCACCTTATATACCAGCTGCGGGCTGCGCTCCTTATGGCCGGGGGATCCCCAGTACCGGGGGGTCTACAACGGATCCCGGTTCCAGCGGGACATGGCCTACCACCAGGGAACGGTGTGGGTATTCCCCCTGGGGGGCTTCCTGCTGGCCTGGCTGAAGACCCACGGCAATTCTCCCGAGGCCGCCGCCCAGGTGCGGATCTGGCTGGAGGCTCTGGAGCCTATGCTCCGGGAGGGCTGCGCGGGCCAGCTGCCGGAGATTTACGACGGGGACTTCCCCGCCCAAAGCAAGGGCTGCTTCGCCCAGGCCTGGAGCGTAGGCGAGCTGCTGCGGGTGCTGGAAGCTCTGGAGGCCATTGAGGGCCTCGCCCCTGCCAAACAAACCAATACCGGGGAGGATGATCCAATATGAATCGATACGCGGGCGTACTGATGCCCATTTCCAGTCTGCCGTCCCGGTACGGCATCGGCTGCTTTGACCGGGCGGCGTACGCGTTTGTGGACTGGCTGGAGAAGGCGGGCCAGCGCTACTGGCAGATTCTGCCTCTGGCAGCCACGGCCCACGGCCAGCCGGACAACTCCCCGTACCAGGCCTATTCCACCTTCGCCGGGAATCCCTACTTCATCAGCCTGGATACCCTGGTGGAGGAGGGCGTGCTGACCCGGGAGGAGTGCGACGGCCTGGACTTCGGCGGGGAGCCGGAGCGGGTGGACTATGACAAGCTCTGGGAAAACCGACTGCCCCTGCTGTACAAGGCCTATCAGCGCAGCCGGATCAGTGAGGATCCCCAGTACCGCTATTTCATCCGAACCAACGGCTGGTGGCTCAACGACTATGCCCTGTTTATGGCCCTGAAGGCGTTCTTCGGGGACCAGCCCTACCGCCGGTGGCCCCAGGATATCAAAATGCACTGGGGCTTCGCCGTGGATTACTACCATCGGGAGCTTTACTATCAGGTGGAGTTTCAGAAATATCTGCAATACCAGTTCGCCCGCCAGTGGCAGCGGCTGAAGGCCTACGCCAACAGCAAGCACATTCGGATCGTGGGGGACATCCCCATCTACGTCTCCCCCGACGGGGCGGACGTGTGGGCCCACCCGGAGCTGTTCCAGCTGGACGGGAACAACGAGCCTACCGCCATCGCCGGATGCCCTCCCGATGCCTTCGCCGCCGACGGCCAAATCTGGGGCAACCCCCTGTACCGCTGGGACTATCACCGCTCCACCGGCTACGACTGGTGGTGCAGCCGGATCTGGTACAGCTTCCAGCTGTATGACGTGGTGCGCATCGACCACTTCCGGGGCTTTGACGAGTATTTCTCCATCCCCCGGGACGTGGCCTCCGCCATGGCCGGACACTGGGAGAAGGGGCCGGGTATGGAGCTGTTCCATACCGTCCGCTACCGTCAGGGGGACGCGGCGGTGATCGTGGAGGATCTTGGCACCATGACCGACGGCGTTCGCCGCCTGGTCTATGAAAGCGGCTACCCCAATATGAAGGTGCTGCAATTCGCGGTGGATCCTTCCGACATCGGCGCGGCCAACGACTACTGGCCCCACAACTATTCCCACAACTGCGTGGTCTACACCGGCACCCACGACAACGACACTCTGGCCGGATGGTACGCCGGTCTGGACGACGTTTCCCGGCGGCTGGTGCGGGCCTACCTGGGGGATGATTTCACCCCGGAGAACCAGATGTACCGGGTGCTGATCCGGCTGGCCATGGGATCCGTGGCCAAGGACTGCATCATTCCCATCCAGGACTACCTGGGTCTGGGCAGCGAGGCCCGGATCAACCGGCCCGGCACCGTGGGCGTCAACTGGCGCTGGCGGATGCGCCCCGGCGCCCTTACCGACGAGCTGGCCCGGCAGCTGCGGGAGCTGACCCGCGTCACCGGACGGCTTAACTGGGACGCCGCCGGTCATATGTAAGGCTTTTACAGCCAACCGCTGTGATTGCATATCTATTTCATTCATTAGGAGGAAAACAACAAATGAAGAAGATCATTGCGCTGCTGCTGACTGCGGTTATGATCGCCGGCATGTTCGCCGCCTGCGGCCAGCCTGCCGGCACGGAGGCCTTGGAAGTTCAGGACATCACCCTGACCGTCTGGGGTCCCCAGGAGGATCAGGTGGACGAGAGCAGCTGGCTGCCCGCCATGTGCCAGAAGTTCAACGAAGCCCACCCCGAGTGGAACATCACTTTTGAGTACGCTGTCTGCCCTGAGGGCGACGCCTCCAAGAACGTGGTTCAGGATCCCGCCGCTGCCGCTGACGTGTATTTCTTCGCCAACGACCAGCTGGGTACTCTGATGCAGGCCAACGCCATTGCCCAGCTGGGCGGCGCCTACCTGGATCAGGTTGTGGCTGACAACTCCGAGTCCATGATCGCTTCCGTCACCGGCACCGACGGCGGCGTCTACGGCGTGCCCTTCACCGGCAACACCTGGTTCATGTACTACGACACCTCCGTCTACACCGAGGAGGACATCAAGTCTCTGGACGCCATGCTGGCTAAGGGCAGGGTGGCCTTCCCCCTGACCAACTCCTGGTACATCGCCGCCTTCTACTTCGCCAACGGCGGCACCATCTTCGGTGACGCCGGCATCGACGCCGCCGCCGGTGTGAACTTCGGCGGCGACAACGGCACCGCTGTCACCGAGTACCTGGTGAACATGGTTGCCAACCCCAACTTCGTCAACGACGCCGACGGCGCCGGTCTGGACGGCCTGCGCAACGGTACGGTCAGCGCCATTTTCTCCGGCTCCTGGGACGCCGTCGCTGTGAAGGAAGCCCTGGGCGACAACTTCGGCGCCGCTCAGCTGCCCTGCATCACCATCGGCGGCGAGGAGAAGCAGCTGTATTCCTTCGCCGGCTCCAAGGCCATCGCCGTCAACCCCAACTGCGAGAACATGCAGGCCGCCGTGGCTCTGGCTGTGTACCTTGGCTCCGCCGAGGCTCAGCTGGCCCACTATGAGATGCGGGGCATCATCCCCACCAGCCTGTCCCTGGCGGACGACGCCGCCATTCAGGCCGACGCGGTGGCCCTGGCACAGGCCAACACCATTGCCAACACCTCCGTGGTGCAGTCCGCCATCCCCGAGATGGGCAACTACTGGACTCCCGCTGAGGCCATGGGCAAGGCCATTGTCAACGGCGAGGTCACCCTGGACAACGCCGCTGAGAAGACCGAGGCATTCAACAGCTCTTTGAACAACTCCGGCCTGTAAGCGCCGGCGGATAACCGCTTAGCCGTAAGGCAGCCGGCGGCGGTCAGAATCCTTCTGACCGCCGCCGTGTGCAAAAATACTGAGGGAGATGATCACGTGTCCAACGCGCTAACCAAAGCCGCGGCGTCCCGGAACCGGGCCGCGGAACCCTACTCCCTGTTCAGCGCCCTGCGCGGCGGCGGCCCGGTGGTTTGGCTGTCCTGCCTGATTATGGGTCTGGGCAATATCCTGGGCGGACAGATCGTGCTCGGCCTGATCTACCTGGCTATCGAAGTGGGGATCATTCGATTCTTGGTGTCCGCCGGCGGCGGCATCTACTGGATCTCCATGCTCCCCAGCCTGGGCTGGCGGGAGCAGGAGAAAGTCTTCAATGAGGAGACCTTTGTGTATGAATATGTGGCGGGAGACCAGTCTCAGCTGATCCTGCTCTACGGCATCGCCTCGTTGTGCGTGGTGGGGCTGCTGGTGCTGGTGTGGCAGTCCTCCGTCCGCAGCGGCTACAAGGCCCTGTGCCTGAAAAAGGAAGGCAAGCATGTCCCCAATTTCCGGCAGAGCCTGAAATCCCTGCTGGACGAGAACGTCCACAAGCTGCTTATGTTCCCGCCTACGGCCTGCCTGGCTGTGTTTACGGTGCTGCCCCTGCTGTACATGATGAGCATGGCCTTCACCAACTACTCCAAGGAAGGCGACCACCTGGTGCTGTTCGACTGGGTGGGCCTGGATAACTTCATCGCCATTTTCGACTCCACCTCCACCATCGGCAAGCAGTTCGGCAGCGTGCTGACCTGGACGCTGATCTGGGCCTTCTTCGCCACCTTCCTGAACTTCTTCCTGGGCACCATCGTGGCCATGATTATCAACCGCAAGAGCATCCGCTTCAAGGGGCTTTGGCGGGGCTGCCTGAGCATGACCATTGCCGTGCCGCAGTTCGTTTCCCTGATGGTGGTTCGCTCCATGCTCCAGCCCGAGGGCATCATCAACCGGATGCTCCTGAACGCGGGGCTGATCAGCGAGCGGCTGCCCTTCCTTACCGACGCCACCTGGGCAAGAGTCCTGGTGATTATCGTCAACCTGTGGGTAGGCATCCCCTACACCATTATGCAGGTTACCGGCATTTTGCAGAATATTCCCGCGGAGCAGTATGAGGCTGCTACCATCGACGGAGCCAACGTGTTCCAAATCTTCTTCAACATCACATTGCCCTATATGCTGTTCGTGCTGACGCCGTACATCATCACCCAGTTTACCGGCAATATCAATAACTTCAACGTGATCTACCTGCTCACCCGGGGAGAGCCTATGGGCGTGGGCAATTCCGCCGGCGATACGGATCTTCTGATCACCTGGCTGTACAAGCTGTCCGTGGATCAGCAGAAGTACAACCTGGCGGCGGTTATCGGCATCTTCACCTTCGTGGTGCTGTCCATCGTCTCCCTGATCACCTACCGCTCCAGCGGATCTTACAAGGATGAGGAGGGCTTTAAATAATGGCTAAGAAAGTTTCCGGCGGTATGAAGGCCAAGCGGATCACCCTGGACGTGGTTACCTATGTCTTCCTGGTGGTGATGTGCCTGATTTGGCTGATCCCCTTCTTCTGGCTGGTGATGCAGTCCTTCCGGGACGGCAAGGGCCAGTTTATCTCCACCTTCCTGCCCACCGCCTATACCCTGAACAACTATAAGGCGCTGTTTACGGAGTTCGACGTGATGAACTTCCCCCGGATGTTCATGAATACCTTCTTCATCGCCTGCTGCACCTGCGTGATCTCCACCTTCTTTGTGCTGTCCGTGTCCTACTGCACCAGCCGCCTGAAATGGAAGATGCGCAAACCCTACATGAACATGGCCATGGTGCTTAACCTGTTCCCCGGCTTTATGAGCATGGTGGCGGTGTACTTCATCCTCAAGGCCCTGGGCATGACCGAGGGCAACAAGATCCCTCTGGCCATGATTATCTGCTTCAGCGCCGGCTCCGGCACCGGCTTCTATGTGATGAAGGGCTACATGGACACCATCCCCAAGTCCATGGACGAAGCCGCTTCCATGGACGGCTGCACCCACTGGCAGATCTTTACCAAAATCACCCTGCCTCTGTGCAAGCCCATGATCGTGTATCAGGTAATCACCTCCTTCATGGGCCCCTGGGTGGACTTCGTCTTCGCCAAGGTCATTGCCCGCACCAACTCCCAGTACTTCACCGTGTCCATCGGCCTGTGGAGCATGCTGGAGAAGGAGTATGTGGATACCTGGTTCGTCCGGTTCTGCGCCGGCGCGGTGCTGGTGTCCATCCCCATCGCCATTTTGTTCATGGTCACCCAGAAGTTCTATCAGGAAGCCATGGGCGGCGCCGTGAAGGGGTGAGGCCTATGAGACGCGGACTGTTGGGTCTGCTGTGCGTTCTGCTGTGTACCGGCTGCGCCGCTCCGGCGCGGCCGGTGGAAACCACCGCCGCCTCCGGTTCCACGGAGGCGGCAGCGGTCGTTTCTCAGCCGGCGCGGACGGAGCAGGCTCTGGAGCGGATCCGGGCGCTGGGGGAAGGCCCCGACGACAATTACCGGGTCTGGTATGAGATTTTCGTCTATTCCTTTGCCGACTCCGACGGCGACGGCATCGGCGACCTGGCCGGTGTCACCCAGAAGCTGGACTATTTGCAGCAGTTGGGGATCAACGGCATCTGGCTCATGCCCATTCACCCCAGCACCACCTATCACAAGTATAACGTCTCGGACTACTATGCCATCGACCCGGACTACGGCTCCATGGAGGACTTTGACGACTTCCTGGCCCAGTGCCGGGAGCGGGACATCCATGTGATCCTGGATCTGGTGGTGAACCACACCGGTTCGGAGCACCCATGGTTCCAGGAGGCCTGTGAGTATCTGCGGCAGCTGGGGGACGGGGAGCCGGATCCGGCCCAATGCCCCTATGTGGACTACTACTTCTTCACCCGGGAGGCCCGGGGCGGCTATACCCAGGTGCCGGGGACGCAGTGGTATTATGAGTCCCAATTCAGCCCGGACATGCCGGATCTGAACCTGGGAAGCGCCGCCGTCCGAGAGGAGATCCGGGCCATTATGGCCTTCTGGCTGGACAAGGGGGTGTCCGGCTTCCGGCTGGACGCCGCCAAGGAGTTCTACTCCGGCCAGACGGAGAAAAATCAGGAGGTGCTCTCCTGGATCCAGCAGACCGCCGTCTCCTTAAAGGAGGACGCCTACCTGGTGGCGGAGGTCTGGGACAGCTTCTATGAGGTGGGCCGGTACTACGAAAGCGGCATCACCAGCATCTTCAACTATCCCTTCGGGGACGCGGGGGGAAAGATCATCTCCGTGCTCCGGGGGGCGGGGAACCCTTCTGTGGTGAGCACCTACGCCACGGCCCTGGAAACGGCGGACAAAGCCTACCGCGGCGGCAACCCGGACTACATCGACGCCCCCTTCCTGTCCAACCATGATGTGGGGCGGATCGCGGGCTTTGTCAGCCGGGATCCCGGGAAGACCAAGCTGGCCGGAGCTATGAACCTGTTCATGTCCGGCAGCGCCTTTATCTACTACGGCGAGGAGATCGGCATGGTAGGCTCTGGCAACGACCCGTCCAAGCGGGCGCCTATGTACTGGAACGCCGCCCGGGACGGCTGCACCACGAATCCGCCTCCGGAGTGCACCCTGCCGGAGAGCTACCCCTTCGGCTCCCTGGAGGAGCAGATGGACGACGACGATTCCGTCTACAATTACTACCGCCAGGCAATCGCTATCCGCCGAGCCATCCCGGCCCTGTCCCACGGAATTACCACTGCGGAGACCGCCCTGAATACCGGCTGCGTCAGCGCCTTCCGCAAGACCTGGGGTCAGGAGGAATGTCTGGTGCTGATGAACATTTCCGATCAGACCGCCCGGGCGGAGCTGACAGGCTACGAGGACTGGTCCCTGGGGGCCGGTCTTAGCGCCGACGGCGGGGAGATTCTCCTGGAAAACGGCGCGCTGACCCTGCCCCCCTACGCTGCGGCGGTGCTGCTCCCTGCGGCATAAACCTTAGGAAAGGAAGGCATTTATGGAACGTATCCGAGACAGACGGCCCCGGGGCATCCACCGGGGCGCCCTGCGAACCTGGGGGATCCTGTTCCTCCTGGCGGGGATCATTGGAAAAAGCATTCTGCAATTCCGGCTCCTGGGGCCGATGGGCGGGGAGGCGCTTTACCAGGCTATGGAGGACAGCGCCGCCATGGCCTATGCCACAGCGGCTCTGGCGCTGATGGCGCTGGAAACCTGCGCCGTGCCCATTTTTGCCTTTTTGCTGGTGGAGGGCGTCTGCCACACCGGGGACTGGAAGCGCTACCTGCTGCGGGTGACGGCGGTGGCCCTGGTCAGCGAGATTCCCTTCAACCTGGCCATGAGCGGCGCTGTGGTGGATCTGACCGGCCGGAATCCGGCCTTCGGCACCCTGGTGTGCCTGGTGATGCTGTGCTTCTTCCGGGCCTATCCTGGCAAGACCCCGGGGCGGCGGTTCGCCCGGGCGGCGACCGCGGCGGCGGCCTTCCTGTGGTGCGCCATGCTGTCCGTGGAATACGGCTGCGCCATGGTCATTGTCACCGGGGTGCTGTGGGCCTTCCGGGACAGGGCCAATTGGTATGTCATGGCCGGAGCGGCGGGCTGCGTGGTTTGCGCCCTGATCTCCCCGTTCTTCCTGGCGGCGCCCATGGGCATGCTGGCGGTGCACTACTATAACGGCGAGCCGGGGGAGCAAAGCCCCTGGATCGCCTACGCCGCTTACCCCGTAGCCCTGACGGCGGTGTGGCTGGCCGGGGAGCTGCTGCTTTGAGAAAAGGGAAAATTGTGAAATCATTCCCAAAGAAACGGGAAAAATCCGAAAAATTGTCCCATTTTCTGAGAAATCCCTCTTGCCAAACCGGGCAAAGAGTGGTATAATACCCCTGTAAACGGTAGTATGTAGGTTAAAGAGAGGCGCTGGCGCCTCTCTTTCTTATTGGCCTCGGGGCTTCCCGGGGGAAAGGAATGGGAATATGAAGGTTACCGAATTGGTGGAGCGCTTTGCCAGGCCCATTGTGGAAGCCCACGGGTGTGAGCTTTGGGATGTGGAGTACGTCCGGGAGGGCAGCGAGTATTTTCTGCGGCTGTACCTGGATAAGGAGGGCGGCGTGGACATCAGCGACTGCGAAGCCGTCTCCCGGGCCGTGGATCCGGTGCTGGACGAGGAGGATCCCATCCAGGGATCTTACCACTTTGAGGTCTGCTCCGCGGGCCTGGAGCGGGCGCTGAAGCGGCCGGGAGATTTCCAGCGGTTTCTGGGAAGCCCCGTCACCGTCAAGCTCTACCGGCCCCGCAATGGCCTGAAGGAGATCCCCTGCGTGCTCAAGGCCTACGACGATGGCCGGATCACCGTGGAAGCGGGGAAAGAAACCATTGCATTTGAAAAATCCGAAGTCGCCCTGGTGCGGCTGCGCGTGGAATTCTGATAGGAGGATACAAGAACATGGCTAGAAATACCAGAGCCAAGAAGCAGGCCGAGGCCCCCAAGGTGGATATCGGCGCGGAGATCTTCGCCTCTCTGCGGGAGCTGGAGAAGCTTAAGGGCATCCCGGTGGACTATATGGTGGAGCGGCTGAAGCAGGCCCTGACCAACGCCTACCGCAAGGACCGGGAGGACCGCCGGGACGTGCCAGCGGATAACGTGGTGGTGGATCTGAGTGAGAAGGGCCTGTCCATGCACATTGTCAAGACCGCCGTGGAGGAGCTGGAGGATACCGCCCTGGAGATCCACATCGACGCCGCCCGGCGCATCAATCCCAACGCCCAGGTGGGCGACGCCATCAGCATCCCCGTGGACATACAGAAGTTCGGCCGCATCGCCGCCCAGACCGCCAAGCAGGTGGTGATTCAGGGCATCCGGGAAGCGGAGCGGGGCGTGGCCTACGAGTCCTATTCCAGCAAGGCCCAGGAGCTGCTCACCGGCACGGTGCTGCGCATCGACCCTGCCACCGGGGACATGTTCGTGCGCATCGGCCAGGGGAACGATGTATCCGACGCGGTGCTCCGCTCCAGCGAGCAGATTCCCGGCGAGGAGCATAAGGAGGGCGACCTGATCCGGGTCTACGTCCTGGAGGTGCATAAGGCCAACCGCGGCCCCTTGATCCACGTGTCCCGAACCCACCCCAACCTGGTGCGCCGGCTGTTTGAGCTGGAGACCCCGGAGATTGCCGAGGGCCTGGTGGAGATCCGCAACATCGCCCGGGAGGCCGGCTCTCGTTCCAAGATGGCGGTGCGGGCGGCCCAGGAGGGCATCGATCCCGTGGGCGCCTGCGTCGGCCCCAGAGGCGGCCGTGTGGGCGCTGTGGTGGAGGAGCTGGGCGGCGAGAAGATCGACATTGTGGTCTGGAGCGAGGATCCGTGCCAGTACGTCCGGGCGGCCCTCAGCCCCGCGGAAGTGGTATCCGTCAGCCTGATCCCCGGCCAGAAGGCCTGCCGGGTCGTTGTTCCCGACGAGCAGCTGTCCCTGGCCATCGGCAAGGAGGGCCAGAACGCCCGTCTGGCGGCGCGGCTCACCGGTTATAAGATCGACATTAAGCCCGCCTCCCAGGCCCAGAGCCTGGAGGAGGAGCCGGAGCAGGAAGGGTAAGGCCGATCCCCGGGGGTTCCCCGCCGGGGGAACCGGGGCGGCGCCAAAGGAGAGAGAAGAAGGAGGGGTTATCCAATGCAAAAGAAGATCCCCCAGAGGCAGTGCATGGGCTGCCGGGAGCGTAAGGCCAAGCGGGAGCTGATCCGGGTGGTCCGGGGCGCCGACGGTACGGTGAGCCTGGACTTCGGCGGGAAGGCCCCGGGGCGGGGCGCGTATCTGTGCCCGGATCCGGAGTGCCTGAAAAAGGCCGTCCGCTCCAAGGCCCTGGATCGCAGCCTGGAGGTGACCATCCCCCAGGAGGTCTACCAGCGCCTGGCTAAGGAAATGGAGGGACGGCATGGATAAAGCGCTGAACTACCTGTCCCTGGCCCGGAAGGGCGGTCTGGCGGAGCTGGGCGAGGAGCCGGTGGGCGCCGCCGCCCGGGCGGGGAAGGCGCATCTGATCCTGGTGGCGGGGGACGCCTCCGACCACACCTGGCGGCGGGCCAAGTCCTTCGCCGCCGGTACCGACCAGCAGTGCCTGCGCCTGGAGGTTACCAAGGAGCGGCTGGGCGTCGCCGTGGGCAGAACCAGCCTGGCCATTGCCGCCGTCACCGATCCCCGGCTGGCCCTGGCCCTGGTGAGCGCCCTGCCCCAGACCGACCAGACCCAGGCGGCCGCCGCCGTGCTCACCCTGAAGGCCAACCGGGCCAAGCAGCGTCAGGACGAGGCCAAGGCCCACCGGCGGAACCTGCGCAGAGGGAAGAAGTGAGCCGTACAACCGACCAACCGCGTGTCTGCGGGAACGGGCAAAATGCAAAATGCAAGATGCGAACATCCCGGTTCGCGCATTGCATTTTGCATTCTGCGGCGCCCGCCGGCAGTTACATTATGGAGGTGCGTTTATAGATGAGTTTTGTTAAGTATCGCGTCAAGGAGGTCGCCGCGGATTTCGGCATGACCCCCAAGGAAATCTCCGAGATCATCGGTAAGTTTTACGAAAGACCCAAGTCCTATACCCAGGTACTCACCGACGGGGAGCTGAACGTGGTCTTCGACTATATCACCCAGAAGAATCAAATCGCCTCGATGGAGCAGGTGTTCGCCGTGAAGGCCGCCCCCAAGGCCGAGCCGGTGAAGGCGGAGGCCCCCAAAGCCGAGGCTTCCAAGGCCGAGGCTTCCAAGGCCCCTGCCCAGCAGGGCCGCCCCCAGAACCGTCCCGGCCAGGGCCGTTCCCAGAATCCGGCCCCCGCAGCGGCCCCGGAGCGGACGGATAAGCCCAAGGAGCCGGAGCGCAAGCGGGAGCGCCGGGTGGTGGACACCTCCGCCGTGCAGATCAACTCCGAGCGCTTCGACGACCGGGTGGACACCTTGATTTCCGAGCGCGCCCAGAAGTTCCAGGGCGGCAAACAGCGCATCGGCGGCAAGAAGGGCCAGCAGCAGAGCAAGAAGGACAATAAGTTCCGGGGCAGCAAGGGCCGCAGCGAGGAGCAGGAGAAAATGCGCCGGCTGCAAATGGAGGTGGCCCGGAAGGCTCCCGTCACCGTGAAGATCCCCGACGAGATCACCGTGGGCGAGCTGGCCTCCCGGATGAAGAAAACCGCCACCGAGGTCATCAAGTGCCTGATGAAGAACGGGGTCATGGCGGGCATCAACCAGACCATCGACTTTGACACCGCCGAGTTTGTGGCTACGGAAATGGGCTGCAAGGTGGAGAAGGAAGTGACCGTTACCATCGAGGAGCGGATCATCGACGACCACGTGGACACCGCCGAGGAGCTTCAGACCCGCGCTCCCGTGGTGGTGGTCATGGGCCACGTAGACCACGGCAAGACCTCCCTGCTGGACGCCATCCGCAAGACCTCCGTCACCGCCGGAGAGGCCGGCGGCATCACCCAGCACATCGGCGCGTACACCGTGGATGTGGGGGGCAATATGGTCACCTTCCTGGATACCCCCGGCCACGCCGCCTTTACCTCCATGCGGGCCAGAGGCGCCAAGTCCACGGACATCGCCATTCTGGTGGTGGCCGCTGACGACGGCATCATGCCCCAGACCGTGGAGTCCATCAACCACGCCAAGGCGGCGGGCGTGCCTATTATCGTGGCCATCAATAAGATGGATAAGCCCACCGCCAACCCCGACAAGATTAAGGAGCAGCTGACCAAGTACGACCTGATCCCCGAGGAATGGGGCGGCGATACGGTGATCTGCCCCATCTCCGCCAAGACCGGCATGGGCTTGGAGGAGCTGCTGGAGATGGTGATCCTCACCGCCGAGGTGCAGGAGCTGAAGGCCAACCCCGACCGCCGGGCCAAGGGCACCGTAATCGAGGCCCGTCTGGACAAGACCCGCGGCCCCGTGGCTACCCTGCTGGTGCAAAACGGCACCTTGAAGCAGGGCGACATTGTCATTGCCGGCACCGCCGTGGGCCGTGTCCGGGTGATGACCAACGACAAGGGCCGCACCGTCAAAACCGCCGGCCCCTCCGTGCCGGTGGAGATCACGGGCCTTGCCGACGTGCCTACCCCCGGCGACGAGTTCAACGCCGTCACCGACGAGCGCATGGCCCGGGAGCTGGTGGAGCAGCGCCGTCAGGCCCAGAAGGACGCTCTGGCAAAGATGAGCCAGAAGGTCACCCTGGACAACCTCTTCGCCAAGATGCAGGAGGGGGAAATGAAGGAGCTGGCCCTGATCGTCAAGGCCGACGTCCAAGGCTCCGCCGAGGCGGTGAAGGCCTCCTTGGAGAAGATTTCCAACGAGGAGGTTCGGGTGCGGGTGATCCACGCCGGCGTGGGCGCCATCAACGAATCCGATATCCTGCTGGCCTCCACCTCCGGCGCCATTATCGTAGGCTTCAACGTCCGTCCCGACGCGGCGGCCCAGGCCTCCGCCCAGCGGGCCAATGTGGATATGCGCTTCTACCGGGTGATCTACGACGCCATTGACGAGATCGAGGCCGCTATGAAGGGCATGCTGGCGCCGAAGTACGAGGAGGCCGTTATCGGCCACGCCGAGGTGCGCATGACCTACAAGGTCTCCGCCATCGGCACCATCGCCGGCTGCATGGTCAAGGACGGCAAGGTCACCAGAGACGCCCAGGTGCGCGTCCTGCGGGACAGCATCGTGATCCACGAAGGGGAGATCGGCTCTTTACAGCGGTTCAAGGACGCGGTGAAGGAAGTCACCGCCGGCTACGAATGCGGCATGAGCGTGGTCAAGTACAACGATATCAAGGAAGGCGACGTCTTCGAGTGCTATGTTATGCAGGAGATCAAGCGCTGAATGACCCGGCGGCACTGCTCAGGCGGTGCCGCTGTGCCGGCATCCTCCGCGCCGGGGCGGTTTCCCCGGAAATCTGAAATCATGGGAGGGAAACCCTATGGCATCCAACCGAATCGCCATCATCAACGAGGAGATCCAGAAGGAGCTGTCCGCCCTGCTGCGCACGGTGAAGGATCCCCGGCTCCAGGACGTGATGATCTCCATCACCCGGGTGGAGACGACCCCGGATCTGCGCTATACCAAGGTCTACGTCAGCGTCCTGCAGGAGCAGAAGGCCGGGGAGGTTATGGCGGGACTGAAGTCCGCCGCCGGATTCCTGCGCCGCCAGCTGGGCAGCAATCTGGGCCTGCGCTACAGCCCGGAGATTGTTTGGAGTCTGGACGATTCCATCCTCTACGGCGCGAAAATGCTGAAGCTGATTAACTCCCTTGAGGTGAACCGTGATGATGAAACTGACCCGCGGTGAAGCCGCCCAATTCCTGGCCGAACACGATCACTATGTGATCCTCTCCCACCGCCGCCCCGACGGGGACACGGTGGGCTCCAGCGCCGCCCTGTGCCTGGGCCTGCGCCAGCTGGGCAAAACCGCCCATGTGCTGCGCAACCGGGAGGTTACCCAGCGGTTCGCCTGGCTCCACCAGGGACTGACCGTGGAGGAGCCGGGGGAGGAGGACATTCTGGTCTGCGTGGACGTGGCCTCCCCGGCCATGCTGCCCAAGGCCTTTGCCCACCTGCTGCCCCGGATCCGGCTGCGGCTGGATCACCACGACGCCGCCCAGTCCTTCACCCCCCTGGAGCTGGTGGACGGGAGCAGCGCCTCCTGCGCCGAGCTGGTGTGGGATGTGCTCAGCTGCATGGGGGCGACCATGGATCAGGCCATCGCCGAGGCGGTGTACGTGGGCCTGTCCACGGATACCGGCTGCTTCCGCTATGCCAACACCACCGCCCACACCTTCCTCACCGCCGCCCGGTGCGCCCAAACCCCCGCCCGGCTGTACGATCTGACCCAGGAGCTGTTTGAAAGCAACAGCCTGGGCTGCCTGAAAATGCGGGGCTGGATCGTGGACAATCTGCGCATGCTCCGGGAGGGGGAAATGGCGGTCTGCGCCATCCCCCGGCAGGTGGAGCTGGAGATTGGGGTGGACGAGGACGATATGGACAATATTTCCGCCTTCCCCCGGTCTGTGGCAGGGGTGTGCGTCGCCTCCACCCTCCGGGAGACGGAGGATGGGGAAATCAAGCTCTCCGTCCGGGCGGTGCCGGGGTATGACGCCACCGCCATCGCCGTGAAGTTCGGCGGCGGCGGTCACAAGGGCGCCGCCGGGGCCGTGATCCGCCGGCCTCTGGAGGAGGCGGCCCGGTTGGTGGAGGCGGCCATGCTGGAGCTGCCCGCCCGGAGCTGTCTATGAACGGCATCGTCATTGTGGATAAGCCCCAGGGCTGGACCAGCCAGGACGTCACCGCCCGGCTGCGCCGGGTCTTCGGCACCCGGCGGATCGGCCACGGCGGCACCCTGGATCCCATGGCTACCGGCGTGCTGCCGGTGTTCGTGGGCCGGGCCACCCGGGCTGTGGAATTCTTTGAACACGCGGAAAAGACCTATGAAACGGTGCTGCGCCTGGGCCTCACCACGGACACCGAGGACGTCACCGGCGCTGCGCTTACCCGATTGCCGGTGTCCGTCACCCTGGCCCAGGCGGAGGCTGTGCTGGAACAGTTCCGGGGCCAGATCCTCCAGGTGCCGCCTATGTACTCGGCATTGAAGGTGGGCGGGCAGAAGCTCTGCGACCTGGCCCGGCAGGGCCGGGAGGTGGAGCGCAAGCCCCGTCCCGTGACCATCCACCAGCTGACCCTGCTGGAATTTACCGGGGAGACCCTGCGCCTGAGGGTGCGCTGCTCCAAGGGGACGTATATCCGCACCCTGTGCAAGGACATCGGCCAGGCCCTGGGCTGCGGCGGCTGCATGGAGCGGCTGCGCCGGACCCAGGCGGGGGAGTACACCATCGACCAGGCGGTGCCTTTGGAGGAATTGCTGAACGCCCCGCGGCCCCAGGCGTATCTGCGGGGGGTGGATACCCTGTTCGCGGCCTACCCCGCCGTGACCCTGACCCCCAACCAGGAGGCCAGATGCCGCAACGGAAACCCCTTCTCCCGGCCCCTGGCCGACGGTACCTACCGGGCCTACGGCCCGGACGGGGGCTTTCTGATGCTGGCTAAGGTGGAAAATGGCGTTATGTCAACAATAAAAAGCTTTTTTGACGTAGAGGAAAGGACCCTCTGAAGGGACGGCCGGTTTTCCGGGAGCTTCCTGAAGGATCCGAAGGGGGAGCTATGAGAGAGAGGATTTGCGCCCTGGGCTTTTTTGACGGGGTACATCTGGGCCATGCCGCCCTGCTGCGGGCCTGCCGGGAGCTGGCGGAGGGAACCGGAGCCGGGGCCTGTGTGGTGACCTTCCGGGATCATCCGGACGCCCTGGTGCTGGGGGCTGCCCCGGCGCTGATTAATACCTACCGGGATCGGGAGCTGCTGCTGACGCAGTGGTTTCAGATGGATCAGGTGGTGGGCTTGCCCTTTGACCCGGCCATGCGGGCCATGGCCTGGCAGGACTTTCTGGGGATGCTGGAGGAGGAATACCAGGCGGCGGGCTTTGTCTGCGGGGCGGATTTCCGGTTCGGAGACCGGGGCGAGGGCACCGCGCGGCTGCTCCTGGAATACTGCCGCCGCCGGGGACTGGCCTGCCGGGTGGTGCCGGAGCAGACCCTGGAGGGCATCCGGGTGTCCAGCACCTACATCCGCCGTCAGATTCAGTCCGGGGACATGGCTACGGCGGTGCGGTTCCTGGGCCATCCCCACATCCTCAGCGCCCAGGTGATCCACGGCCATCAGCTGGGACGCCGTCTGGGGTTCCCCACCGCCAATTTGGAGCTGCCCCAGGGACTGGCGGCGCCGAAATTCGGAGTCTACGCCTGCAAAACCCGGCTGGAGGGCAGGGAGTACCTGGCGGTGACCAACGTAGGGGTTCGCCCCACCGTAGGAGCCGGGCCGGCGACGGTGGAGCCGTGGATCCTGGACTACGCCGGGGATCTGTACGGCCGCCGGATCACATTGGAGTTTTACCGTTTCCTCCGGCCGGAGCGCAGGTTCGACTCCCTGGACGCTTTGAAGGGACAGATTCTGGAAGACGCGCAGCGGATCCGGCAGCTGC
>CALWXQ010000020.1 GCA_944385545.1 uncultured Oscillospiraceae bacterium
CGAAGCCTTCGGAGCCAATCGCGTCTTGCCGCCGGAAATATTTCCCGGACAGGGATTCTTGCGCGCTTACGAAAGGGACGCTGCCTTCTGCTAAGCAGGGGAGGCAGCGCCTTATTTTCCTAGGGAAGCTCTGAATAAATCGTCTTCGGCTGAATGCCGGATCTTTTGCCCCATCCGTGCAGTTTAAAAAGTGGGAAATACATACAGTATTCCTCCACTTTTTAAACTTTCGGCTGAGTCAAAATCTCTCGGCATCAGCTCTTGCCGATTTAATCAGAGCTTCCCTAGGGAACCTCTGAATAAATCGTCTTCGGCTGAATGCCGGATCTTTTGCCCCATCCGTACAGCTGACAAAAGTGGGAAATACATACAGTATTCCTCCACTTTTTGAACTTTCGGCTGTGCCAAAATCTCTCGACATCAGCTCTTGCCGATTTAATCAGAGCTTCCCTTGATTTCCGTCCGGAACCGCGTTACCAGGAGAGCATGTTCTCAAACAGCCGCATATACCGGGCCGCGGGGACGTCCCAGCTGAAGTCCGTCTCCATGCCCCGCTTCTGCAAGGCCCGGAAGGCCTCGGGCTGCTCCTTGTACAGGCGCAGACAGCGGAGCAGGGCGGCGTAGAAGTCGTCGGCGTTGTAGCTCTGGAAGGTGAAGCCCAGACCGCCTTCGCCGTTCTCGTCGGCGGGAGGCACGGTGTCCTTCAGACCGCCGGTGGCGTGAACCACGGGAACGGTGCCGTAGCGCATGGCGTTCATCTGGCTCAGGCCGCAAGGCTCGGACTTGGAGGGCATCAGGTAGATATCCGCGCCGGCGTAGATCCGGGCGGCCAGCCCCAGGTTAAAGGTGATCTTGGCGCTGACCTTCTCCGGGAACTGGTTTTGCAGATCCTTGAAGAAGCTCTCGTACTGGGCCTCGCCGGTGCCCAGGATCAGCAGCTGTACATCCTCCTCCCACAGCAGCCGCCGGGCGATGTAGCACAGCAGATCCAGGCCCTTATGGCCCGCCAGGCGGGTGACCATAGCCAGCAGAGGCACCTTCGGCTCCACAGGCAGGCCCACTTCCTTTTGCAGGGCGGCCTTACAGACGGGCTTGCCCTGGGGGAAGGTCTCGGCGTTGTAGTGGGCGGGCAGGGCCTTGTCCGTCTCGGGGTTGAAGGTGTTCACGTCAATGCCGTTGGTGATGCCGGTGAGCTTCCAGGCGTTGCTTGCCAGAATGCTGTCCAGGCCGTGGGCATAGTACGGGTACATCAGCTCCCGGGCGTAGGTCTCGGAGACGGTGGTCACCAGATCCGCCGTCTCGATGGCGCCCTTCATGACGTTGACGGAGTTGTTCATGTCCAGGGTGCCGCGGTACTCCCAGGGCAGGCCCAGCATATCGTCGAAGAAGCTGGCGTTGGCCCAGCCCTGGTACTCGATGTTGTGGATGGTGTACATGCACCGGGTCTTGGGGAACCGGTCGTAGTACACCGCCTTCAGGTAGGTGGGGATCAGGGCGGTCTGCCAGTCGTTGCACTGAATGATATCCGGGATGAAGTCCAGGGCAGCCATGGCGTCCAGGCAGGCCCGGGAGAAGTAGGCAAAGCGCTCGCCGTCGTCCATGTCCCCGTAGATGGCGCCGGTGCGGCCGCCGAAGTAATACTCATTGTCCAGGAAGTAGACCTGCACCCCGTCGGCGCGGCCCAGCAGCCGCATCACGGCACAGTACTGCCGCCGCCAGCCCAGCTGTACCCGAAACTGCGCCACCTGCTCGGTGGGATAGGCGGCGTTGGACTTGATCTTGCTGTAGTAGGGCAGGAACAGGGCCACCTCGTTGCCTTCGATCCGGGCCAGCGCGGCAGGCAGAGCCTCCATCACATCGCCCAGGCCGCCGGATTTGGCGTAGGGCGCGCCTTCTGAGGCGCAGACGGCAATTCTCATACAGTCTCCCCCCGTCTGACGATGATGGGACTCTTTTTGGTGCCGATGAGCTTGGCGCCGGGAGTCACGGTGACGTTCTTATCCAGAATGGCGTACTTCAGCTCGGCACCCTCGCCGATCACCGCGTCGTTCATAATCACGCAGTGCTCCACCTCGGCGTCCTTGCCCACGGTGACCTGGCGGAACAGAACGGAATCCTCCACACCGCCCTCCAGCATGCAGCCGTCGGCCACCAGGCAGTTCTCAATGTCGCATTCCTCGCCGTAGTAGGTGGGAACCCGGTCGCGCACCTTGGTGAACACAGGGTGGTTGCCGTGGAAGATGTCGCTGCGGACATCCTTCTTGATGAGGGCCAGGGAGTTATAGAAGAATTCCTCCACAGACTCGTTGAACAGCGCCACGCCCTGGAACTCATACACGTTCACAGAAACCTTGCCCCGCTGCCAGCCGCCCAGCACCAGGTCCCGGTCCATATGGAACTTGTCCCGGGCGATCATTTCCTTGACCTGCTGAACCATCCACTTCTTATTCAGCACGAACATATCCATGGAAGCCAGGTAGCCCTCCGGGGCGGCGTAGTCCACCACCATGTCGGCCACTTCCCCGTTTTCCATCTTCACCGCCAGATCCAGCAGCTTCTCGCCGTTGGCAACGCCGGCCTTGGTGACCACGGTGATGTCCTTGCCGCTCTGGACGTGCTTATTGAGGATGTCCACCAGATCCACGTTGGACAAAATGGCGGAGTCGATCATCACCACCAGCTCGTCCTCCGCGCCGAACTCCAGGAAGTTCATGGCGTTGCTCAGAGACTCCAGCTTGCCCCGGTAGGTGTGGGTAACGGACTGGGCGTAGGGGGTGAGGAATTCCAGGCCGCCCTCCTCCAGCTCCAGGCCCCATTCTTCACCGTTGCCGATGTGGTTCATCAGGGACTGGTAGTTGTGCCGGGAAATGATGCCCACATGGCGCACGCCGGCGCAGCTGAGGTTGGACAGGGCAAAGTCAATCTGACGGTAGCGGCCGCCGAAGGGAAGGGAGGCCATGGTACGCTGATTGGTCAGCTCGCCGATATTGGCGTCGTTGGCGAAAATAATACCCATTACGTTCATTGCGGAATCCTCCTGTTACAGCATGTCGCCGGGGCGGAGTACGGAATTTTCCTCCACCACAGCGTTCTTGGACGTGACGCTGATCTTCTTCTTGTCCTGAGGACCAAAGGCGCCGCCCACAACGGCGTTCTTGCGGATCACGGAGTTCTCGCCCAGGATGGCGTTGCGGACGATGGCGCCGTCCTCAATGGTAACGCCGGGCATTACCACCGAGTCTTCCACCACCACGTCCTTGCCGATGGTGCAGCCAATGGAGATGATGGAGTGCTTCACGGTGCCGTAGACCTCGCTGCCCTCGGCCACGAAGGCATTGACGATCTTGGCCTCCTCGTCGATGTAAGAAGAAGGCAGGGCGGAATTCCGGGCGTAGATCTTGAACCGCTCGTCGCCCCGCAGGTCGAACGCCGGCTCCTTGCCCAGCAGCTCCATATTGGCCTCCCACAGCGAGGCGATGGTGCCCACGTCCTTCCAGTAGCCGTCGAAGGGATAGGCCATCATCTTATGCCCAGCGCCCAGCAGCTTGGGAATGATGTTCTTGCCGAAGTCGTTGGAGGACTTGGGATCGTCCTCGTCGGCGATCAGGGCCTCCCGCAGCACCTTCCAGTTGAAGCAGTAGATGCCCATGGAGGCGTTGGTGGACTTGGGAACCGGGGGCTTCTCCTCAAACTCGTAGATGGAGTTGTCGGGGTTGGTGTTCAGGATGCCGAACCGGGAGGCTTCCTCCAGGGGGACGTTGCGCACGGCGATGGTGCAGGAGGCCTCGTGGCGCTCGTGGTAGGCAATCATGGCGGCATAGTCCATCTTGTAAATATGGTCGCCGGACAGCACCACCACATAGTCCGGATCGAACCGGTCTACAAAGTCGATGTTCTGGTAGATGGCGTTGGCGGTGCCTTTATACCAGCCGGATTTCTTGTCGTGACGCTCGTAGGGGGGCAGAACCTGGGCGCAGCTGTGGGTCTTGTTCAGGCCCCAGGGCTGGCCGTTGCCGATATACTCATTGAGCTCCAGGGGCTGGTACTGGGTCAGAATTCCCACCGTGTCGATACCGGAATTGACGCAGTTGGACAGGGGGAAATCAATAATGCGGTATTTGCCGCCGAAGGGGACGGCGGGCTTGGCGGTTTTTTCCGTCAGAACCTTCAGACGGCTGCCCTGGCCGCCGGCCAGAAGCATAGCGATTACGCGTTTTTTCTGAAAATACATGGTCACAGCTCCTTACATCAAATAATGGGCCTTCAGATATGAAAAATATACGAAAAGATATTTTTTCACATTGATACCATACCATATTTTTAACGGATTAGAAAGAGAAAAAATATCTAAAATATCCCATTATATTTCGTCAGTTTGCACAATCTCCAACCATGGCGTGGGGAATTCCCTGGGATTATCCACAATTTTCAGGGTTTTCTCCATCCAAATCATATCCAGCCACCGGCCGTGCTTGTAGCCGCAGCGGGGGAACACCGCCCGGCGGAGGTAGCCCATTTTCTCATGGAAGCGAAGGGAGGCCCGGTTTTCGCCGCAGACCAGGGCGTAGAGCACCTGGTAGCCCTGGGCCTCCAGAATGGGCTCCAGGGCCTCATACAAAGCCCGGGCCACCCCCTGGCCCCGGGCCTGGGGGGCCAGATACACCGTCGCCTCGGCGCACCAGCTGTAAGCCGCCCGGTCAAAGGGGGCGCTGGCGTAGGCGTAGCCCAGGATCCGGCCCTGGCGCTCCCACACCAGCCAGGGGAACCGGGCGGTGACGGTTTCGAAGCGTCGGGCGAATTCCTCCGCCGTGGGAGGGGCGTATTCAAAGGATACGGTGGTATCCCGGACGTAGGGGGCGTAAATATCCAAAATGGCCGGCAGATCGGCGGCGCGGGCAGGGCGAATCATAAGCAAATTCCTCCGGAAAAGGGCGGTAAGCCGGGCGGGAGCCTCCGGACGTCGCTCCGGCTTTTCCTCCATTTTACACCCGGGGCCGCCGGTGTCAAGGTTGACAATGGTTAAAAACAGGACTATAATGGGTATGATTTCCGTAAAAAAGGAGGGACCACCATGGATGCCGGCGGCAGCGGCAATATACCAGGCCGAAGTAGCGCTTTGCCCGCCTCCGTGGCGGGCCTGTAGCTGTATCGCCCGGTATGATTGCCTCTTATGATGTAGTGTAATACAGGGAGGTTTATCATGGCTGAACGATTTGAAATCGTAGAAAAGGCCCTTCGGAAAATGCTGGAGGGGAAAAAATACGCTACCCTGCGGGACATTCTGACCACCATGAATCCCAGCGACCTGGCAGGGCTGTTTACGAATTTGGAGGAGAAGCAGATCCCGCTGATGTTCCGGCTGCTGCCCAAGGAGCTGGCGGCCCAGACCTTCGTGGAAATGGAGCCGGAGGCCCAGGAGCTGCTGATCCGGGGCTTTTCCGACAATGAGCTGAAGGAAGTGCTGGACGAGCTGTATGCCGACGACGCGGCGGACATTGTAGAGGAAATGCCCGCCAACGTGGTCAAGCGGATCCTGAAGCACGCCGACCCGGAGTTGCGCAGCTCCATCAATCAGATCCTGCGGTATCCGGAGTCCTCCGCCGGATCCATCATGACCACGGAGTATGTCTCCCTGCGTCCCCATATGACCGTGGGGGAGGCCATTTTGCGCATCCGCCGCCAGGGCGTGGACAAGGAGACCATCTACATCTGCTACGTCACCGAGAAGGACCGGCGGCTCATCGGCCTGGTGACGGTGAAGGATCTGCTCCTGGCGGAGGACGACGACACCCAGATCGCGGACATCATGCTTACCAATCTGATCTATGTCACCACCCTGACGGATCAGGAAGAAGTGGCCCGGATGTTCAATAAGTATAACTTCCTGGCTCTGCCGGTGGTGGACGAAGAGCACCGCATGGTGGGTATCGTCACCTTTGACGACGCCATGGACGTTATGGAAGAAGAAGCTACCGAGGACATTGAGCTGATGCACGCCATGACCCCCTCGGAGAAGCCGTATTTGCGCAGCACCCCCTGGGATCTGTTCCGCAACCGGATCCCCTGGCTGCTGCTTTTGATGGTGTCGGCCACCTTCACGGGGCTGATTATCACCGCCTTTGAGGACGCTCTGGCGGCCCAGGTGGCTCTGACCGCCTTTATCCCCATGCTCATGGACACCGGCGGCAACTCCGGCTCCCAGGCCTCCGTTACCGTCATCCGGGCTTTGAGCCTGGACGAACTGCGGTTCCGGGATATGGGCGTGGTGCTGTGGAAGGAGCTGCGCACCGCGGCGCTCTGCGGCGGCGTGCTGGCCCTGGCCTGCTTCGTCAAGATCTGGCTGGTGGACAAGCTGCTTTTGGGCAACGGCGACATCACCTTGGCCGTGGACGCGGTGGTGTGCCTGGCCCTGTTTGCCACGGTGGTTATGGCCAAGGCCGTGGGCTGCATATTGCCCATGGTGGCCAAGGTGATGAAGCTGGATCCGGCCGTCATGTCCAGCCCTTTCGTCACCACCATCGTGGACGCGCTGTCGCTGCTGCTGTACTTCCTCTTTGCCAGCCTGATCCTGGGCCCTTAAGGGAAGCCGTTGAAAAACAAATGAACATCCAAAGCAAAACACCGGGAAAGGCAGAGAGCCTTCCCGGTGTCTTTTTGGGTATTTGCCTCAGCAAAGCTCCTCGGCGGTGAGCTTGCGCAGGATTGCGTCCAGCTTGGCGTTAACCATGTCGAAGTCGGAAACCGCGTCCATGATCTCGTCGTAGGCCGCGTCCTTCCCCGCGCCGCGCAGCTCCCGGGCCAGGTCGGCCACCTCCTGGGCGTGGGCGTCGTTGTGGCTGACCAGGTACTTCATCAGCACCAGCAGCTCCTCCAAAGGGGTGGCGTTTTCCGCCGGGGTGTGGCAGTGGGCTTCCTCCCCGCGGCTGTGGGTGTGGGTCAGACCGCCGTGGGAATGGGTCACGCCGCAGTGGGAGTGGGCCAGGGGATCTCGCTTCACGCCGCTGACCTGGTACATCCGGCTGTTGGAGATCAGGATCTCCACATCAAAATAAGGATCAAACAGCTTTTTCAGGCTGTCCGCCGGCATTAAGCCGTTGGAAATCTGGCAGGCCGGGCCGCTGTGATGGTTGTCGATGGCCTCCCGGCTGGCCCCGTGGGCGATGGTCAGCCGCCCGCCTTCCTTCAGCAGTCCCGCCAAAACCTGAATCAGCTTTTTCGGCTGGGGAAAGTGGGGAAAGGCGTTGTACACCACGATCCGGTCAAATTGACGGTCAAAGGGATATTCCTCCACATCGCCGCAGATGATCCGGACCGCAGGCGCTCCGGCGAACTTCTCCGCCGCGATCTTCGCCATTTCCGGGGAGATGTCGATGCCGGTAACGGAAGAAACCTTCCGCTCCAGATAGTAGGGGATCATAACGCCGGTGCCGCAGGCCACGTCCAGGATCTCCATCCCCTCCCCTACCTGGGCGTTGTCCAGGATATTTCCGATGACGGCGTCGTTTTTCACCATTTCCGCGTCCCAGGTGGAGGCGCGGCGGTTGAAGAAGGCAATCACATCTTGCTTTTCCATACAGGCTTCCTCCCTGGGGAACTTCTCAGCCGAAGAAGGTGGCGGTGTCGATTTTCTGATAGCCGCCGAAGCTGTTGGGATAGGCGAAGATCTTCTCCGCCAGAGGCTGCCCCAGGAAGACCTGGGTAACTTCGTCGGTCTTTTCGGTCATGTCGATGTCTTCAAACAGCTCCGGGTACACGGTCTTGGCAATGAACCAGGTGTTAATCAGGGCGGTTTCGAAGTTGGTGTAGTAGGCGTTATAGGCCATCTGCAGATACACTTCTCCGCTCTGCCATGCCTTGCAGGTGTCGAACATGGTGTTGTCTTCCGCGTACAGGGGGGCGATGTTCTTCACCGCCGCGGCGTCCAGGATCATAATGTCCATGGATTCCCCCAGCTGAACGAACTTCTCCTCCTCAATGGCGCCCACGCCCTGGATGGCCAGGCCGGAAACGGCGTTCTTCACACCCGCGATTTGGAAGGAGATGTAGTTCTCCGCGGTCATCAGGTGGTTGGTGGTGCCCCAGTTGCCCAGGCCGCAGATGTAGACGGCGGGCTTGTCCTCCTGGGCAATGTCCGCAGTCCGGGCGGTGATCTCGGCGGCTTGGGCTTGCACGAAGGAGATCAGCGTTTCCGCCTTTTCTTCCTGGCAGAAGACGGCGCCCAGCAGGGCCATGGAACCGGCGAAGGCGTCGTCGAACACGCCGTCGGGGCCGGCGGCCAGGGTCACCACAGGGACCCCCAGCTGCTCTTGCAAAGCGTCGGCCTTTTCCACGTCCTCATATTCGGAGATAACGATGTCGGGGTTGCAGGACAGGATCTTCTCCGCCTCGGCGGTCTGGGCCATGGGGCCGCCTACGCCGCAGGAGGGCAGGGTGGCGAAGACTTCTTCCCCGGCAATGAGATAGGGCCGGGCCACGCCGTCGAACATCTGGGGCCGCTCTTCCAAAGAGGTGTTGTCAATGTCCTCCACGCCGGCCAGCAGGGAAAGATCGCCGATGTAGCTGTACATTCTTAAGGCTCCCGCGCCGATGCAGACGACTCTGCTGTAGCTGCCCGGGGTCAGGGTCAGCTCCCGGCCGATCATGTCGGTGACGGTGATTTCGCCGGAACCGGCGGTTTCCGGAAGGGTGGTTTCCGCCGGGACGGTCTGGGTGGTTTCCGGGGCGGCGGTGGTTTCCGGTGCCGCCGTGCCGCCGCAGGCGCACAGAGACAGCGCCATGACAACGGCCAGAGCCAGGGACAGCAGTTTCTTAGTGTTCATAGTTGTTCCCTCCAATAATCACTTTTTGGTTATCGATTTTGACCATTTTCACGTCAATGTCAAAAATGTCCTGAATCACGTCTTCATTGACTATCTCCGGCCCGCCGGCGTATTTCACCACGCCGTCTTTCAGGAAGAAAAACTTGTCCCCGAAGGCCAGGGCCTGGTTCAGGTCGTGAAGGGAGCTGAGAATGCTGATGTTCTTCTCCCGGGCCAGCTTCTTCGCCTCCCGGATAATCAGCTGCTCGTTGCGGATGTCCAGGTTGCCGGTGGGCTCGTCGAAGACCATGAGCTTCGGCTCCTGGGCCATGGCCCGGGCGATGGCGATTTTCTGCCGCTCGCCGCCGGACAGGGCCTCCACATTGCGCCGGGCGTAGCTTTCCAGCCCCATATCCCGGAGGATCTTCTCCACCGCCAGGTAGTCCTCATGGCTTGCCTTCAGGCCGAAGTAGGCCACCCGGCCCATTAAAACGGAATCGAACACCGTCAAGGCCCCGAACTGGATGTCCTGGGGCACATAGGCGATGCGCCTGGCCCGCTCCCGCCGGGGCATTTTCAGAAGATCCTCCCCGTCAAAGCGGATGGCGCCGCCGGAGGGCCTGCGGATGCCCAGAATGGTTTTGAACAGGGTGGTTTTTCCGGAGCCGTTCTTTCCCAGGAGGATGCCGATCTGGCCCTGCTCCAGGGTCAGGCTGGCCCCCCGCAGCACCGGCAGGCCGCTTTTTTCATAGCGGAAGGTGACGTTTTCACAAGTCAGCATCGGCGGTTCTCCTTTCCGGAGAAAATAACGGTGAGGAAGAAGGGCGCGCCCAGCAGGGAGGTGATGGCCCCCACCGGCAGGGCGGAGCCGCCGCCCAGGCTCCGGGACAGGGTATCCGCCAGCAGCAGCAGGAGCATTCCGGTGAGGGCGGACACGGGAATGGTGATCCAGTGATCCTGGCCCAGGAGCTTCTTGGTCACATGGGGGCAGATGATCCCCACAAAGCCGATGACCCCCAGGAAGGACACGCAGACCGCGGTAATCAGGGATGCCAGGAGCATGGAGGTAAACCGGAGCAGATCCACTCGGACGCCCATGGTTCGGGCGGTGGCCTCCCCGGTGAGCAGGACGTTATACTGCCAGGACATGACCATAAAGTACGCAAAGCCCGCCAGCACCACCGCCGCCATGATGGCGTCGGTGCGGTAGGTGGCCCGGCCCAGATCCCCGAAGCTCCACACCACCGCGGCGGACAGCCCCACGTCGGTGGCGTAATACTGCAAAATGGTGGTGGCCGCCGTCCACACGGAGCTCAGGGCCATACCCGCCAGCACCACCACATTGGGGGAAAAGGCGCGCAGGGTGCACAGCCCCAGGATCATCAGGATGGACGCCCCGGCAAACAGGAAGGCCATCACGCTGGTGGCGTAGGGATTTGCCCCCACGGTATAGTTGTTCAGATTGTTGCCCGTGGAGAGGAAGCCCCCGGCGAAGGCGATGATGGACAGGTTGGCCCCGAATACCGCCGCGTTGGACACCCCCAGGGTGGAGGGGGAGGCCATGGGGTTATTCAGGGTGGTCTGCATAATCAGGCCGGACACCCCCAGCCCCGCCCCGGCGATGACAGCCGCCAGCACCCGGGGGACGCGGATGTTCCAGATGATCCGAATCTGGGCCGCCGAGCCGGTTTTCCCCAGCGCCGCCAGGCTTTGGGCAAAGGTCATATCCGACGAGCCAACCAGCACGCAGACAAAGGCCAGCGCCGCCACAGCCAGCGTCAGCCCCAGGATCGCCAGAGTATAGATTTTGTGTTTTCGCCGCAACAGGTAAGTTGTTTCCATGCATTCCGTCTCCCGGTGGTTTGCGTATCATAGCCACCATATTATAACGGCAGATCCCCCCGGAGGGAAGCCCCCCGGGGGGATATTTTTGTCCGGAAACGCCAAGGGGTATGTCGGCCCGTTCCCGCCGCCGGATTTCCATTGGGAAAAGTGCACTATAAATAAAGGAATTGAGTTTCTCTTTTTGGTGAAACAAATATAATGAAAGTACATTCATTGTGGCAAGCTGTCATAATATGGAATTTTCAGAAACGGAGGGAACAGGAACTATGAAGCTTGGCGTGCAGAGTTTTACCATGATGCGGGAGATCATGACGGATCTCCACGGGACGCTGAAACGGATTCAGGAGCTGGGCCTGCGGTATGTGGAATGGATTGCCCGGGTAACGCCGGAGGATCCGGGCATCGGACTGGGGCTTTCTCCCAAGGAAGCGGTGGACTTGTTCCGGAGCTACGGCCTGGAGCTGACCGGATGCATTTTCGGCAGCGAGAATCCCCGGGAGCTGATCTTCGACTACGACAGTATGCAGCGGATCATTGACTGGTACCGGGAAGCCGGCTGCAGCGCCATCGGCCTGGCCAACGACTACTTTGTAGACGAGGAGTTTTTCAAGCGGCGGATGGACGCCTACAACGAAATCGGACGCCGCTGCCAGGAAGCCAATATGTCCTGGGTCTATCACAACCACTTCCATGAGCAGCAGAAGATCGGCGGCAGGCCCATTCTGGAGCTGATGGCGGAGCAGACCATGGACGCCGTGGGCTTTGACTGGGACGTGTACTGGGGGGTCCGGGGGCTGGTGGATCCTGTGGCCTTTATCCGCAAGTACGGCAATAAGATTAAGCGCTTCCACTGCAAGGACTTCCCCTTCTCCCGGCTGGACACCCTGAACGCGGCTAAGCTGCTGCCGGAGGACGAGCTGGTGAACTGGGATAACAAGTCCCGGTACAGCGCCTATCAGCTTGTAACGCCCCAGGACTTCATTGAATGCGGCAGCGGCTTTATCAATTGGCAGGACGTGATTACGCAGGCAAACAAGTTCCACATTCCCTACATGTTCGTAGAGCAGGATCACACCACCTATGCCGACAAGTTCGAGAGCTTGCGGGCATCCAAGGACTACCTTCTCAGCCTGAGAGGACTGACCGTTGATTAAGGGAAGCTCTGAATAAATCGTCTTCGGCTGAATGCCGGATCTTTTGCCCCATCCGTGCAGTTTAAAAAGTGGGAAATACATACAGTATTCCTCCACTTTTTAAACTTTCGGCTGAGTCAAAATCTCTCGGCATCAGCTCTTGCCGATTTAATCAGAGCTTCCTAAGGAAACCGGTTCTGACGGTTTCTGCTGACACACAGATAGGAGGAACAAACATGACAAACGCAGAAAACAGAAAAACCGTGAACATCGCCCTGATCGGTACCGGATTCATGGGGAAAGAGCATGCCAAAGCGTGGTCCCTTTCTCCCGTAAGCTGCCCTGACATTCTGGCTACCCCTGTCAAGAAGATCCTCTGTGACAACGACGAGGCCCGGGTGGTGGAGCGCGCCAAGCTGTGGGGCTTTGAGGAGTACACCACGGACTACCATGAGATCCTGGAGCGGGACGACATCGACATCATCGATATCTGCACCCCGGCTTTCCTCCATGCGGATATGGCCATTGACGCCATCAAGGCGGGGAAATTCGTATTCTGTGAAAAGCCCATGGTTACCACCATGGAAGATGGCCAGCGGCTGATGCAGGTTGTGCGGAAATACAACGCCAACGGCCGTACCGCGGTGGGCTTTAACAAGCGGCGCTGGCCCGCGGTACAGTATGCCCGGAAGCTGGTGAAGGAAGGGGCCATCGGCCGCATCCTGCTTTACAACGGCAGATACTGTCAGAACGGCGTCATGTTCCGCAAAGTAAACCTGCCCAACCGGAAGTGGTGGAAAACCGGCGGCTTTGCCGACTCCGGCAGCCACATCGTGGATATGTGCCGTTACATCCTGGACGACCAGTATGATTCCCTGGTAGCCAGAGCCTATCCCCTGGTGGACGACCTGCCGGTACGGGCCCCGGCGGAAGGGGAGGATCCCGCTGCCATCCCCACCGCCAAGAGCGAGTGCGAGGATTTCTCCCTGGTCATTGCCAACATGAAGTCCGGCATCACCGCCTCCCTTTACTCCAGCTCCGCCTACGGCGGCTCCGGCGAGGATATCTCCTTTGAAATCCACGGTACCGACGGCTCCATCCGCTGGAGCGGCGCCAACCCCTCTGTATTGCAGATTTGTGAGCAGCCCCGTACCCGGGCGGAAGTGGGCTTCAAGAGTATCTTGATGGGTCCCGCCCATCCCTACGGCAATTCCATTCCTCCCATGCCCGGCTTCGGCGTAGGCGTGGTGGATCAGATGTCCTTCCAGGTTCTGGAAGTGGTCAATGCCTGCGTCAGCGGCGAGACCTACAATCCCAGCTTTGAGGACGCCTGGGAAATTGTAAAGGTCTGCGATAAGATCCGCCAGTCCGAGCAGAAGAAGGAATGGGTCAGCGTGGATTGATTCCCTGCCGCCTGCGGTTTAGGCTGATTCAATACCCATGGGCCGAAGCCTTTCATGAATGGCGGCGCGCTGCGAAAGCGCATGGGGATGGAATCAAGAAATAGTATCAGAGGCGTTTTTCATTGGTCAGGAACATCCGGGGGCTTCTCTGGCAGGGGAAGCCCCCGCTTTAGGAAAGGAGACAGATACGATGAATCCGATTGGTATTTGTGAATGGTGCCTTCCCGTGGAAGGGCCCTTCGGCCTGGAATACGCGAAACGCGCCGGTTTCGAAGGCGTGCAGCTTGGGGATCTGGGAGGCTCGGAAAAAGGCTTTCCCATGAACAGCCCCTGGATTCAGCAGGGGTATCTGGAGACCGCCGCCCGTACCGGCATGGTGCTGCACAGCATTCACCTGCACACCATGGTTTCCCAGGCGGGGCATGTTTACCCCATGGACAGCCCCAGAGGCGAGGCCGCTTCCGAGAGCATCCGCAAGGGTGTGGAGGCTTGCCAGGCCATGGGGATTGATTGCCTGAACATTTCCGCCTTCTTTGAATCCTATGTCCGCAACGATTACGACCAGAAGAATCTGGTGGATCACCTCCGTCTGGCTGTGGCCTACGGCGCCGATCGGGGTGTGCGCGTGGTATATGAGCCGGGCGTTACCCTGGATCGGGTGCTCCGGATTCTGGAGCAGGTGCCCGGCCTTACCATTAACTACGACCTGCTCAACCCCATTTTCTCCGGCCGGGGAGATCCTGCCACGGAGATTCCCGCCATCGGCATTGACCGGATCGACCATGTCCACATCAAGGATGTGCGGCTGGATCATCTGGGCCGGTTTACCGGCGGCGCCTGCCTCAGCGGAGACGGCGGCGGCCGGATCGCCCAGTCCATAGCCATGCTCCGGGAGGGCGGCTATGGCAAGTGGTATCTGTCCGAGGCCAGCTATTACAATCCGGCGGGTTTTGGGGAAAGCTCGGAGGTGCTTCAGGCCATGGAGAAAGACGTAGCCCGGATTCGCGCCATGGTGAAGGGGGACTGACCGGCGCCGGGGATTCCCCGGGGGATCCCGCCTGCTTTGTCCGCTTCCCCGCCGGGGGAAGCTGTTGAAAGAAGGACTTAGATTTGAAAAAGAAGATACATTATTCCTGGATTATGGTTTTCATCAGCGGCCTGCTGATGTTCGGCATGAGCGCCCAGCAGATGTCCCACAGCGTATTTCTTCCCAATGTGGCGGAAAGCCTGGGGGTTGGCATGGGTTCGGCGTCTTTGGCATATTCCACATCTTCGTACATGATGATCCTCCTGGCGCCGGTGGCGGCCAAGCTGTTCAGCGCCTATTCCACCCGGATCCTGTGCCTCATAGCCGCGGCGGGACAGGTGTGCAGCCTGCTGATCCTTTCCACCGCCCAGAGTCTTTTCATGGTGGTGACAGCCTGCGTCTTTGAAAGCTTTACCATCTCCTGCTTCCTTGGGGTGCTGTCCTCCACCATTATCAAGCGGTGGTTCACCGACCGGGGACAGTTTGCCTACAACCTGATTCTCTTTCTGTCCATGATGGGCGGCGTCGTCTTTACGCCTGTGGCGGGAACCATCATCGAGTACTTTGACTGGCGGACGGCATACCGGGTTCTGGCTGCCTTCGTGGTAGTGGTGGAATTGCCTGTGGTTTTCTTCTTCATGCATGACCACCCCTCTCAGCTTGGATTGGCCCCTTATGAGGACAGCGGGGCGGCGGGAAAGGGCCTGATCCAAAACCGGCCCACCCGGAACAAGGACATGACCGCCAAAAGCGCCTGGCGCTCCGGCACCTTCTATCTGGTTTGCCTGTACGCCCTGGCTCTGGGCTACGCCGCTTCCATGCAGAACCACATGGTCAAGCACCTGAGCGTGGAAGGCTATTCCAGCGCCATTGCCACCACCGCGGTAAGCGCGGGCATGGTGGGCGGTCTGGCCGGACGGGTGGTTCTCAGCGTAATCAGCGAGAAGATCGGTTTGAAGCGCTCCAACGCCATTTACTGCTGCGTGGGCATTTTCTCCGCTGTGATGCTGTGCGGCCTGTTCCAGGTAAGCCCCTGGATGATTGTGGTAATGGGCTTCCTCTACGGCCTGGCGGCCAGGGTTTCCACGGTTTTGTCTTCTTTGATGAAGTACCGGATTTTCTCCGCTTCGGAGGATTACACCAAGATCGTGGCGAATATCACCGTGGTCACCGGCATCGCCACCGCGTCGTCCAATACGGTTTTTGGCTATATTTATGATTTTACCGGCAGTTATCTGGGAGGATTTCTGCTTGTCATCTGCACATTCACCATCTCCATTGTGTTGTCAAACATGCTGTTAAAAACAAACGAGTAACTTCCTAAATAATGCAATGTGCACAATATTGTCCACTAAACATAAGAAAAGTAGGTGTTATGCTTCCGGCCTTTTTGTTATAATTTTACTACAGTAACATAGCGGCCGGTCATCGCCTTCCGGGGCGCCTACAGTGAATGGAGGAATTACCATGGCGATCCAATCCCGACTGGACGGTCTGCTTCAGCATTTTACAGACGCCGGCGTTCCCGGCTGCGCCCTGGCTGTGAGCTATCAGGGCAGAATCGTTTATACCGGCTACCGCGGCTACGCCGATGTGGAACAGCGGCGGAAGATTGACAGGCAAACGGTTTACCGCATTGCCTCATGCACGAAGAACATAACCGCTACGGCGGTAATGACCTTGTTCGAAGAGGGGAAGCTGCTGCTGAACGATCCTGTGGCGGACTACCTTCCTTCCTTCCGGGACATCCCCTATCAATGGATGGATCCCTCGGGAGAGCTGGTTCGAAAGCCCACTTCCCGGCCCCTGACGATCCGGGATCTGCTGACCATGACCTCCGGCATACCCTATATGGGCAGCGGATCTCCCACCGCCGGGGCGTATGCCCGGGAAATCGGTACCATGCTGACCATGTACCGCTTCACCCTCCAGGAGCTGGCGGAAAAGGTAAGCAAGATCCCTCTGGAATTTGACCCCGGTACTCGATGGCGGTACGGATTGAGCTATGACATCCTGGCAGCGGTGGTGGAAGTGATTTCCGGGATGTCCTTCGGCGACTTCCTAGAGCGCAGAATCTTTGCCCCGCTGGGGATGAAGAACACCGGCTTCTGGTGCACAGACCATATGCGCCGGCGTCTGGCGGCGGTATACGCCTTGGAAAACGGCAAGCCGGTGGACGTCCACCGGGAGCCGCATCTGGCCCCGGGCAACGGCAACCGGCTGGAATCCGGCGGCGGCGGGCTGCTGTCCACCCTGGAGGATCTGGTAACCTTCGCCGGCATGTGGGGGCAGGGCGGTATCTGGAAGGGTACCAGAATCCTGAGCCGGAACACCATTGACCTGATGCGCAGAAATCATCTCACCGGCGGCGCCCTGGAGGACTTCCGCAGGATGGCCAAAGACGCCTACCCTTGGTACGCCGGTTACGGCTGGGGTCTGGCAGGCCGAACTATGATGGACTGTCAGGCGGCGGGCAGCAACGGCTCCGTGGGAGAGTTCGGATGGTGCGGCGCCTACGGCCCGTATATCCTGGCGGATCCTGAAAGAAGCCTGGGCGTGGCTTATGTCCAGCAGACCGCTCCGGTTATCGGCGGATTGCAGGACTATTGCCATCCCAGAGTCAGAAACGCCGTCTATTCCCTTCTGGATCTTTGGGACGCTCTGGAGGCGTAATTTCTCTCGTTATTCATGGGCCCGTCAAGAAAAGGGCAGGCTCAAATATATTTATAGAAAGGAACCGAAAAAATGAGAAAGTCTGTGAGCAAGAAGATCATGGCCCTTTTGCTGGCCGCGATGCTCCTGATCACCCTGGGAGCCTGCGGCAGCAGCGAAGAACCCACCGAAGGAGATACGCAACCCCAAGAGACTCTCTCCCTGGGCGAACAGAACATAGGCGCCGAGGGAGACGCCGCGGCATCCGAGCAGATTGAATACGTATCCTACGCACTGAACAGCGCGTCCTTTGACCTGAAGCCCTTCTCCAGCCCCGCCAGCGGCAGAGCGCAGACTTTCCAGTATGTGTGGCCCCGTCTGGTTTACCTGACCTCCTACGGCGGCAGCCTGGAGGAAGCGGAGATGTGGCTGGCAAAGAGCGTCACCCGTGTGGACGACGTCACCTGCGACGTAGAACTCTACGACTACATTTACGACAACAAGGGCAACCACATCACGGCGGAGGACGTGAAATGGTCCTATGAAATGGTGGCTACCGTGGGCCAGTCCGTGGAAGTGGGCAACCTGCTGAAGGAAATCCAAATTCTGGACGACTACAATCTGCGCTTCATCCTGAACAGCCCCGGCACCGGCAAGATGGAAACCGTCCTGGGCTTCCACCGTATGGCCATCTGCGACAAAGACTGGTATGAAAACGCTACCGAAGAGGAGCTGCTTTCCGACATCGCCACCGCCGCGCCCTACTACATCAAAGAATTCGTCTCCGGTTCTCTGGTGGTCTTTGAGGCGGTGGAGGATTACTGGCAGAAGGACGAGTCCCTCCGGGGCATCTCCGGCAGCCAGAATGTAAAGACCATCTACTGCCCAGTAATCGCGGAGCCTTCCGTCCGCGCCATCTCCGTGGAGAACAAGGAAGTTGACTTCACCGATATTCAGATCAGCGACCTGGGCACCTTCTATGAAAACGGCGCGGTGAAGGACGGCTACAACATGCTGGCCGTGGGCGGCACCACCGCTCTGGATCTGTTCCTGAATATGGACGAGGAGTCCGGCTCCCCCGTGGCTACCAACCTGAAGCTGCGTCAGGCAATCCTCTACGCCATCGACGCCGAATCCTGCCGGATTGCCGCCGGCCTGGACGACAGCTGCAGCTGGCTGTGCTATGACTTCGGCACTGTGCAGATGGCCGGCTTCAACGAAGCCTGGAAGGAGGACTATTGGACCTACGATCCCGATAAGGCCAAAGCCCTGCTGGAGGAGGCCGGTTATCCCGACGGCATTACCCTGCGCTTTATGTACACGTCCAACATGAGCTCCGGCATGGTGGCCGTGCTGACGGAGAACCTGGAGGCTGTGGGCATCCATGTGGAAGTCATGGGCTACGACCAGGCTCTGTACAACACCTATAAGTACGACTCCTCTGTGTGGGACATCATCATCGACAATAAGGGCGGCTACAGCCTGATCGACAACTACAACAACCTGTTCAGCCCCGGCGGCTACACCAACGGCGGCGTCAACTTCTGCAAGGATCAGACCCTGTATGACCTGGTGGACAAGGGTATGCTTACCGGCGCTCAGGAGGACTATGACGCCATCCATGACCGCACCGTGGAACTGGCTATGGGCCGCGGCCTCTACGCGTCGGCAACCATCTACGTTTCTCAGGACGGCATTCTGGACATGATTACCAACCACTACATGTATCCCATGGTAAACGCCTGGACCTACGCTGAGGACTTTGTCAGCAACTACAAGATCAACTAAATCATTGGCCGCATTCGTATCATTCCCTTTCTGACACAGTACCATGAGATGCCGGGCTGAGCATTCGGCTCGGCATCTTCCGTCAAATGGTTGTTTGGAGGTTCAGCAGTATGATTAAATACATCGCAAAGCGTTTGCTTCAGATGATTCCTGTTCTGATCTGCGTTGCCATTTTGATATTTACCCTGATGTTCTTTGTTCCCGGGGATCCTGTGCAAATTATGCTGGGCGATTACACGTCCACCCCCGAACAAATCGCGGAAACCAGAGCCCGCCTGGGTATCGACAAGCCCTATTGGGAGCAGCTGGTGATTTACCTCAACGGCATTGTTCACCTGGACTTCGGAGAATCCTTCATTTTGGGCAACGATGTGGGTGAGGAGCTGCTTGAGCGCTTCCCTCGTTCCCTGACCCTGGCCCTTTCCAGTCTGGGCTTCATTGTGATCCTGGGCGTACCTTTGGGCGTTCTGTGCGCCCTGAACGCCGGCAAGCTTTTGGACAAGATCCTAATGGTTCTGACCCTGATTCTCAACTCCATGCCTACCTTCTGGCTGGGCCTGTTGATGATTCTGCTGTTCTCGGTGCGGCTGAATTGGCTGCCCTCCAACGGCATCGGCGGCGTTGAGTATTACGTCATGCCCATTATCGCCGCTTCCGTAGGTTCCCTGGCAAACATCACCCGGCAGACCCGATCCAGTATGCTGGAGGTTATCCGGTCGGACTATGTGACCACCGCCCGATCCAAGGGCCTAAGCGAGCGGAAGATTACCTACGGCCATGCCCTTCCCAACGCCCTGATTCCCATCATCACCATCTGCGGTTCCTATTTCGGCTTTATGATCGGCGGAACCACCGTTATCGAGACGGTGTTCTCCATTCCCGGAATCGGTTCCTACCTGGTCAACTCCATTAACTCCCGAGACTATCCCGTGGTGCGGGGATCGATTCTCTTTATTGCGTTCAGCTTCTCCGTGATTATGCTGGTGGTTGACCTGCTGTATGCGTTTGCCGATCCCAGAATTAAGGCAAGCTACGCGGGCAACAAGCGGAAAAAGAAGGAAACCGCCGAAACCGGCGCCGATGAGCAGCCTGCCGCCGGCAAAGAAGGGACGTGACTGCGATGTTCAAATATAAAAAGGATCCAACAGCGAAGGCAAAGCGGCTGAGCAGCTATAAGCCCGGCTCTTTCCTGTATGTTGTCAATTACGTCAGTCAGAGCAAAAGCGCCATGGCAGGGTTTTGCTTTATCGCCCTGCTGCTGATTCTGTCTTTCCTGACGCCTTATATTTTCAAGTACGGCTACCGTGAGATCAACGTCCGCATGCAGTACGCCCTGTCTTCCCTGGAGCATCCCTTCGGCTGCGACGAAGTGGGGCGGGATATTATGGTGCGGATTTTCTACGGCGCCAAGTATACCATCAGTATCGGCTTCTTCTCCACCTTCTGCGCCGCCATCTGCGGTATCATTCTGGGCGCTGCCGCCGGCTACTTCGGCGGACTGGTGGACACCCTGATTATGCGCGCCCTGGATGTGTTCCAGTCCTTCCCCACCATCCTTCTGGCCATTGCCATTTCCGCTGTGTTCGGGCCAGGATACTGGAAGGTCATATTGGCCTGCGGCATAACAGGCATACCCAGCTACGCCCGGATGATGCGGGCCAACATCCTTACGGTGCGGGGTTCGGAATTTATCGAAGCCGCCGCGTCCATCAACTGCTCCACAGGCCGCATCATCCTCAAACACGTCATACCCAACGCCATCTCTCCGCTGATTGTGCAGATGGCCATGGGCGTCGCCAGCGCCGGCCTGACGGCTTCGGCCCTCAGCTTCCTGGGCTTCGGCGTTGTGCCTCCCACTCCGGAATGGGGCGCCATGCTCTCTACCGCCCGGGCCTACATCCGGGAGTACCCCCATATGGTTATGTTCCCGGGCCTGTTCATTATGCTGACGGTTCTCAGCCTCAACCTTGTCGGCGACGCGATCCGGGACGCCTTGGATCCCAAGCTGAAAAACTGAGTTTCCGGCTCCTTTGGGAGCTGCCCGGCAAAAGGGAATACCGCGACTTGTGTTCCCGCACAATACAGACGGAGGATACATATGGCTGAAACAACCCTTGAGAAAAAAACCTTTCTTTCCGTTGAGAATCTCCTTGTGCAGTATAAGCTCAGCGGCGAGACGGTGTACGCCGTCAACAACGTCAGCTTCACCGTGGCAAAGGGTACCACCCTGGGCCTGGTGGGGGAAACCGGAGCCGGAAAGACCACCATCGCGAAGGCGATTCTGCGGATCCTGCCGGATCACTCTTTGAAGGGGATTTCCGGCAGCGTCGTCTTTGACGGTAAGGATCTTCTGAAACTCCCGGAAACGGAAATGCGATCCTATCGGGGCAAGAATATCTCCATGATCTTCCAGGACCCCATGACCGCCCTGAACCCGGTCAAAACCGTGGTGGATCAGATTGCCGAAGGCATTGCCCTGCATCAGAACATGAACAAGGCCAACGCCCGCATCAAGGCCATTGAAATGCTGGAAACCGTGGGCATTTCCGCCGATCGCGCGGACGAATATCCCCACCAGTTTTCCGGCGGCATGAAGCAGCGGGTGGTCATCGCCATCGCCCTGGCCTGCAATCCCGACCTGCTGATCGCTGACGAGCCAACCACCGCTCTGGACGTCACCATCCAGGCCCAGGTGCTGGATCTGATCAGTTCCCTGCAACAGAAGCTGGGAACTTCCATGATCCTCATCACCCACGACCTGGGCGTTGTGGCCGGCACCTGCGACGCCGTCGCCGTGGTATATGCCGGTGAAATCATTGAATATGGCAGCAAGGAGGACATTTTCGACCATCCTATGCATCCATATACCGTAGGACTTTTCGGCGCGCTGCCGGATCTGAAGAAGAATGTTAACCGGCTCTCTCCCATTGTGGGACTGCCCCCGGATCCCACTGTCGCCTACACCGATTCCTGCCCCTTCGCCGAGCGGTGCCCCCATGTGGCGCCGCAGTGCCGGGAGAAAAAGCCTCATAACGCGGAGGTTTCCCAGGGCCACTTTGTGCGGTGCCATCTGGCCGGGGAGATAGCCGGGAAAGCAGCGCCCTGAGAGATTCCGGCGATCCGGCGGGAGGAGCCTGTCGGGAGCCAAGAGCTGTCAATTCAATCAAATTGGAGGTATCCTATGGCCAAGTTATTGCAGGTGGAACACTTAAAGAAATACTTCCCCACCTCCCGGGGTGTGGTGCACGCTGTGGATGACGTGTCCTTTTCCATTGAAGAAGGCGAAACCATGGGCCTGGTGGGAGAATCCGGCTGCGGGAAATCTACCCTGGGACGTACTTGCATTCACCTGCTGGAGAGCACCGGAGGAACGATCCGCTTCCAGGGCAACGACGTTACCCACCTTTCCAAGAAGGCCCTGGCGGAGTACCGCAATTGCGTACAGATTATTTTCCAGGATCCTTTCTCCTCCCTGAATCCCAGAATGACCATCCGGGACACTGTCACCGAGCCGCTGAAGCTCTCCGGCCGCTTCCGCGGCGAGGAGCTGAACCGGGAGTCGGAGCGGCTGATGGATCTGGTGGGCATTGAGAAGCGGTTCTATAACTCCTACCCCCATGAGTTGGACGGCGGCCGCAGACAGCGGGCCGGCGTTGCCAGAGCCATTTCCCTGAAGCCCAAATTCATCGTCTGCGACGAGCCGGTTTCCGCCTTGGACGTGTCCATCCAGGCCCAGATTCTGAACCTGCTCATGGATTTGCAGGACGAGTTCAAGCTTACCTATCTGTTCGTTACCCACGACCTTTCCGTGGTGCGGCATATTTCCAATAAGATCTGCGTCATGTACCTGGGCCAGATGGTGGAGACGGCGTCTACAGACGCGCTGTTTGCGCGCCCATACCATCCGTATACCAAGGCGCTGTTATCCGCCATTCCCACGGTGGACATCCACAACCAGCAGCAGCGGATTCTGCTGAAAGGCGAGATCACCTCTCCCATCAACCCCCATCCCGGCTGCCGGTTTGCCCAGCGCTGTCCCTACGCCACCGCGGAGTGCACCCAGTCCGACCTGCCCCTGGTGGAGGTGGAGCCGGGTCATTTCGTGGCCTGCTCCAGGATCCGCCAGATCAACAAAGACCTGTAACGCAAACGCAGTCGCCCACGGGCAGCGAGGTATGTGCGATGGTGAAATGGAAAAGTCCTTTTGAAAAATTCGAGGAGGAATACACCGCGGTGATGGAGCCTGCCCGGTGCAAGCGGGGGTTCAAAATCACCTATGTGTACTACGGCCCTTGGTTCCTGTGGAATCTGCCGGAGAACCGGCTGAAGCGGGAAAAGAAGCGGATCCTTGCCCTGGCGCTTGCCGCCATGGCGCTGACCCTAACCGCCGGCTGGATCCCCACCGCTTTGAACTCCCTGGCGCTGGTGGCCTATCCCGCCATTGTGGGGCTGTTTGCCGGGGCCATGGAAGTGCTGGGGGCGGCCCAGTTCTGCCTGGCCAGGTATCAGACCACCCAGTCCACGTTCCGGCAGGCAGACAGGCGGATTCGAACCTATTCCCTGCTCCATGCCCTTCTGTCCGCCGCCGCCATGGGAGGCTGCGTATGGTATCTTGTGACGGCCGGGTATTTCCCCTCTGTGAACGAGGGCCTGCTTGCGCTGTGCTGGGGGTTGTGCGCCTGCCTGTCCGGTCAAGTGTACCGGCAGTATAAAAAGATCCCCTTCACTACGGCGAAAAACCACACGCTGAAGCATGTGCAGCGGGTTTGTGAAAGCTGAGAGGCGCCCCGGCCCAGCCGCCGAATTGCCGGAAGGGGGCAGCCATCCTCCGTTCCATGGGTTTTCCATTGTGATTTGTGATGCAATACCGACATGAAGAGAGGTTGCGAACAGATGCTCAGACGATTTATGAATGAGTCCTCCGCGGCCGTGGATGAAATGATCGCGGGTATGGTGGGGGCTTTTGGATCCTTCTATGAGAAACATCCTCAGACGAACAGCGTGCTGTACAAAAACCGGCGGAAAAACAAGGTGGCCCTGGTCACCGGCGGCGGATCCGGCCATGAACCGCTGTTTGTGGGGTTTGTGGGCCATGGATTGGCTGACGCCGCTGTCTGCGGCAACTTGTATAACGCGCCGAACCCGGAGAGTATTTATAAAACGGCGAAGGCGGTAGAGTCCGGGAAAGGAGTGCTGTTTGTTTACGGCACCTACCCCGGAGACAAAATGAATTTTGACAGCGCGGAGGAATGGCTGCGGAAAGAGGGGATTGCCGCGCGGCATATCCGTGTCCACGACGACATTATCTCCGCGCCGAAAAACAAGAAGCAAGAACGCCGGGGCATTGCCGGAGACGTGTTTATGCTGCGCATCATCGGCGCGGCCTGTGACGCCGGAATGGACATTGACAAGATTGTGGATCTGGCGGAGCAGGTAAACGAGAATATGTGGAGCATCGCCCTGTCCCTGACCCGGAATAACCGGGAGTATCTGAAACAAAATAAATTGTCCTATTTCGACAACGCCGACTACATCGAGTACGGCGTCGGCCTCCACGGAGAGCGGGGCGTGCTCCAGACCCGGATGCAGCCGGTGGATCAGCTTGTGGACAAGATGTACTCCCAGATCCTTGACGAGGCGGGGCTGAAAAAGGGAGACAGCCTGAGCGTTCTGGTAAACGGACTGGGCATGACCTCCCTGATGGAGCTGGCGATAGTATTCCGCCGGCTGAAAAGCCTGATGGATGGGGACGGATTCCGGCTGTATGACGCGGATATCCAAACCTATTGCGCCAGCCATGAGGCCCGGGGCTTCTCCATTACCATTCTGAAAATGGAGGAGGCATGGAAAGCCCTCTATTCCGCGGAACCCTATTCCCCTTACTATTCCCACAAAATCGCCGCTTCCCAGACCCAGAGCCAGGCTTCCATAAAACCCATCCCCCCCAAGAGCGTTCCGGAAAAGCCGGTTCACTGGGAGCCGGTGCGCGAACCCATCGGCCAGGATGGGGAACTGAATGTGCTGCCCCTGCGGGATATGATGATCTACGTGGCGCAGAAGCTGATTGCCGCGGAGCAGATGCTCTCGGAAATCGACGGCGTAATCGGCGACGGAGATCACGGCATCTGTATTGCCAACGGCATGCGTACCGCCCGGCAGCGGCTGATGATGCTCACCGAGGCCAATATGCCTTGGGAGGTCTACCACATCATCGGCAGATCCATGTTCCTCTTTGCCGGCGGCGCCTCCGGCTCCTACTTCGGAGGCATGTTCCTGGCCGCTTCTGAGGCCATTAAGGAAAAACGGCGGATTACCGTGGAGGACTTCACGAACATGTGGCGGGCGTCATTGGATATGATCCTGAAGCAGGGCGGAGCCAAGCCGGGGGAGAAAACCCTGGTGGACTCTCTGACCCCCGCGGTTCAGGCGCTGGCCGGTCATCCCGTGCGGGAGTTTCCTGCGGCCATTCGGGCGGCGGAGATGGCGGCACAAGACGGCGCCCAAAAAACCAGAACCATGCAGGCTCGCTACGGACGGGGAAAATACGTGGCAAACCGGGGCATGGGAAATCAGGATCCCGGCGCCACAACGATTTGGCTCATTTTCCGGAGTATGCGGGAGTATCTGACAGCGCCGGAGGAATGAGAAAGCGGCTCTGTTTCCCGACCGGGAGGGCTCCTGACCATACCAGTTCATCACGAGGTTACCATATGTTATCGATATTGTTTGTTGAAAACCGCCTCGACGCCGGCATCCGATGCAAGAGGAGTATAGAGGCAGAGGGCTTTACAATCGAACACTGTATGGACTATGGCAGCCGGCTGGCAATCCTGAACTACATGGAGCAGAAAAAGCCCGACGTGGTTATTTTGTATGACGAGGGCGAGACGCCGGTTTTTTGTGTGGACGTTCTTCTGACAATCCGGGAGAACGGCTATCCCGTCAGCTTCCTGCTGGCGGTCAAAACAAAAACGCCGGAGCTGGTGCAGATCGCCCTGGATTGTGATGTGGAATGGATCTTTTCCGCGGAAACGGAAGGGGACATGGTTCCCAGAGCCTTGTTCCGGATCCTGCGAAGAAAAAACGCCCTGCACGCAGAGCGGGAGGAGCGGATCAAGCAATCGTTCTGCGAATATGTTACGGGACAGCGGATGGTTCCGGCAGAGGAAGTGACCTCGGTATTTCAGGAGTATCTGGGATACCGGTACTACCAGATCGCGGTGGTACGGATTTTGCCCCCTTATCGCCGGCGCTTTCTTCTGGATGAGAACAACCTGATGGTTCTCAAAGGCTTCCACATTCTCCGGGAGCGGCTCTCCCGGGAGGGATACGCCATGGTGGTGAAAAACGGTATGGACATCCTTTTGTGCCTGGTGGGAAATACCGACTCTCTCCACTTCCAGCGGCAGGAGCTGGAGCAGTATCTGCGGGACATGAAGGAGTTTGAACTCACCGTGTCCAGCGTAAGCGCCTGGGTCAGCCTGGGCAGAACCGTCCAAAGTTTTCTGGATCTGCCGGAAAGCTACCAAGGGGCAAGACGGCAGATGGGCGAACGTCTGCTGGCGGGGAAAAACCGGCTTTTGGAGTATTGTCCGCCGGAGGCTCCCGGCGGCAGCCGGGAAAATGGCCAGTTCTGGCTGGCGGACGTGCGGAAAACCCTGGAAAACGCGGTGGAAACCTTTGACGAACAGACCATCCACAAAACCCTGGAACAGTTGAAAAGCAATCTGCTCAGCAGCACCAGCGTCAACGGGAGCAGCCTGCACAGCATCTACAAAAGCATCAGCGCCATCGTCTCCCGGGAATTGGAGCGCAACGGCATCAATCCCGACAGGCACGGGCTGGAATACAGCGCCATCACCAAGGAATGGGACTATTTCTGGGACGTCAACGATATGTTCGGCTGTATGGAAAGCAGTTTCTTCGAGGCGGTAGAGATTCTGCGGCAGGAAGAAGAGGACGCCCTGCCTACCCCCATCCTTCTGGCCAAGCGCTATATCCGATCCTATTTTGATATGCCCCTTTCTTTGCAGGAGCTCAGCGACTATGTGGGTATGAACGAGAATTACTTCTCTTACTACTTCAAGAAAAACGTAAATATGACCTTCAAGCAGTACCAGGCCCAGCTGCGCATCCGGCATGCCAAGCAGCTTCTGCTGGATAAGAAGCTCAGCCTGGAGGACATTGCCGAAAGCGTGGGCTATACCGACGTGAAGTATTTTTCCCGTGTGTTTAAGCAGATCGCCAAGGTTACCCCGGGAGAATACCGAAAAAAGTACCACATTATCAAAGACTGAACCTACCCCGTCCTCCCACTGACCCGGTTCGGCGAAGGGCGCCTGCCCTTGCCGGGAAACCGTATTGGAATTCTGAAAAAGGAGCTGATCGTGTGAAAGAATCGTTAGATACAGGACAGTACCAAAAAGCCCCGCCGAAAACAGACCCGCAAAAAAGGGTTTGCCGGTCAACAATCGAGTAGCCTGCCAGGGACTGCGGCGCTTGCTGCGCCTTCTTTTCGCGGCAGCGCTGTAATCGCGTTTTCCTCAATACGATTCTATAAGAAAGGCGGCCGTTTGTCTGCACGCTTTCCTCCGTGTTTGTGCGGACGCATCGCGGCCGAATGGCTGATTGGTATGAAAACAATGAACTACGGACAAGTTTGGGATATGCTGATGGCTGCCGCCGACCGGATCATTCAGTGTGAGCCCTATCTGACAAAAATCGACAGCGCCATTGGCGACGGGGATCACGGCATTGGAATGAAAAACGGTATGCTTGCCGCCAAAGCCTATTTGGAAGGCGCCAAAGAAGAAACCAATGTCTACGCCCTTTTGGACGGCGTGGCCCAGGCAATGCAGAATGCTATGGGCGGGGCGTCCGGCATTATATTTTCCTCTTTATTTGCCGGAGACGCCGCCGGCAAGCCCCCCAGCCGGGAGCTGACGCCCCGGGATCTGGCGGAGCAGATGGCCGCGGGCCTGGCCAATATCCAGCAGGTGGGCCATGCCAGGCCCGGGGATAAGACCATGGTGGACGCCCTGGCTCCTGCGGTGGAGGCCATGTCCGCCCAAACCGAAACCTTCGGCCAGATGCTCCGGGCAGGCACGGAGGCCGCCGCCGCCGGCGTGGAACGCACCAAGGCGTATGTGGCCCGGTTCGGCCGGGCAAAGAGCCTTGGCCCCCGGGCGGTAGGCTTCCAGGACGCCGGGGCAACCAGCACCTGGTTGATTCTGCTGGCAATGCTGGACTATGTCGCCGGAACCCATACCCCCCTGCCTGAGGCGGCCCCGGAGACAGGGGAGGAAGTCGCCGTAAAGTGGAAGAAGAAAATTATGAACGATCCGGCGGATGTGGTGCGGGAGGAAGCCGAAGGCTTCCTGGCCGCCTTCGGCAAGGACTTTGCCGCCGTACCGGGCGTGAACGGCATGGTGAAGAAGGAGATCCCTCAGGGAAAAACCGCCCTGGTCATCGGCGGAGGCTCCGGCCATGAGCCGATGTTCGGTTTCTTCCTGGGCAAGAACCTGGCGGACGCGGCGGCCAATGGCCATGTGTTTACCTCTCCGGATCCCATAACCATCGCCAAAACCGCGGAGGCGGCCAACCGGGGCGGCGGCGTACTGTTCCTCTACGGCAATTACGCCGGGGACAACCTGAATTTTGATAAGGCTGCGGGGATGCTGGAGGAAAAGGGCATTCCCACCCGGACGGTTCGGATCTGGGACGATGTGGCCTCGGCGCCCAAGGAGCGGATCACCGACCGCCGGGGCATTGCCGGCGACGTGCTGGCCCTGAAAATCGCGGGGGCCGCCTGTGCCGTCCTGCCTCTGGAGGAGGCATATCGGGTATCCGCCAAAGCCCGGGATAACCTGTACTCCGTAGGCGTGGGCCTGGAAGGCGCCACCATCCCCGGCCAGAAGGAGGCGATCTTCACCCTGCCGCCGGATGAAATGGAATACGGCCTGGGCATCCACGGCGAGCCAGGCATTGCCAGAAGGAAGATGCAGACCGCCGATGAAATCGCGGAGAATCTGCTGGAGCGGATCCTCCAGGAAAGCGGGATTCAGGCGGGGGACGAAGTGTGTACTTATGTAAACGGCTTGGGAAGCACTACGTTGATGGAGCTGATGATCCTCAATCGGAAGCTGCGACTGCTCCTGGAGGAAAAGGGAATCCGGATCCACGACATGGATGTCAACTCCCTGGTTACCACCATGGAAATGGCCGGCGCGTCCATCACCGTGATGAAGCTGGACGAGGAGCTGCGAACCTACTATGATATGCCCTGCTCCAGCCCCTACTACAAAAAGCCCTGACAGGGAATCCCGCCGGATCCCTGCCCAAGAATGGAGGTTACCAATGAGAATAGCCATCGGATGCGACCCCAACGCCGCCCACTACAAGGCGGTTCTGATCCCCTATATCCAAGCCATGGGTCATGAAGTGGGGGACTTCGGCAGCGACGATCCCGTCTACGCCCATACCGCCATTGCCCTGGGAGAAGCCGTTGCCGCCGGCAAATGGGATCGGGGAATCCTGATCTGCGGAACCGGCATTGGCGTGTGCATCGCCGCCAACAAGGTTCGGGGCGTCTACGCCGCGGAGGTCAACGATATTTACCAGGCCCGGCGGGCCCAGCTAAGCAACAACGCCAATGTGATCACCTTGGGCGCCCAGGTCGTGGGCATTGAGCTGGCAAAGTGCCTGGTGGGGGAGTACCTTAACAACACGTTCAACCCGGCCAGCCGTTCCGCGCCCAAGGTACAGGCCATTATCGATTACGAATCTGCCCCGGCAGGGTAACCGGGGCAGGTAAGGAGGGAACAGACGATGCCGGTGAAAAAGTGGTATATGGGTACCAATACCAAAATGACAAAAACCATCGGGGAAACAACGGACTTTATTCGCCGTCTGTGCGTCCTGACCGGCCACATCGACCGCTCCGGCTTTGAGCTGTTTGTGATCCCCAGCTACACCACCCTGGAGCAGGCCAACCGCCATCGGGATCCGGCTCTGCTGACCCTGGGCGCGCAAAATATGTGCTGGGAGCCTCGGGGACAGTTCACCGGGGAGATCAGTCCGCTGATGCTTCGGGAGGTGGGCTGTGAGCTTGTGATGATCGGTCACTCGGAACGGCGCCATGTATTCCTGGAGACGGACGAGATGGCGTGCCGGAAAGTGCGCTGCGCCCTGGATTACGGCTTCACCGTTTTGCTGTGCGTGGGTGAGACAGAGGAACACAAGCAGGCACAGCAGACGGATTCGGTTCTGGCCCGACAGCTCTCCCTGGATCTGGCCCGGGTGAAGCCGGAGGAAACCGGCAGAATCTGGGTGGCCTACGAACCGGTATGGGCCATCGGCGTGCAGGGCAAGCCAGTGGCGCCGGAATACGCGGGAGAAAAGCTGTCCTTCATCCGCAAAACTTTGAAAGAGCGGTTCGGCCCCGGGGGAGAGGACATCCCGGTGTTCTACGGCGGTTCCGTGAATCCGGACAACGCCTTGGCCCTGGCGGAGCAGCCGGATATCAACGGCCTGTTTGTAGGCCGCAGCGCCTGGGACGCGGATGCCTTCTCCTCCCTGATCCAAAAGGTGCTGGCCCATCGGGAAACAACATAACAGCGGGGGCCTTGCCAAGAAGGCCCCTCAGGCTGTTGAAAAGCCCCGAAGGGGTTTTTCAACAGCCTGAAGGGTGTCGCGAAACGCGACACCCTTTTAATCTGCGATGATAACGGTGTTGCCTGCCTGTCATCAGAATTTCCGCTCGGTGGGGAGGTTTGCGAGGGAGCGGTTTACCGTCACATTCTGCCTTTTCTTTTCCCGTTTTTCATGCTATACTGTTGGAAAA
>CALWXQ010000021.1 GCA_944385545.1 uncultured Oscillospiraceae bacterium
GACTGCCTGGTGTTCACCGCCGGCGTGGGCGAGAACTCCGGCTCCATGCGTGAGCGGATCTGCCAGAACCTGGAGTATCTGGGGGTCAAGCTGGATCCTGAGAAGAACAAGCTCCGGGGCAAGGAGGCCGTTATCTCCACCGATGACTCCAAGGTCACCGTTTGGGTCATCCCCACCAACGAGGAGCTGATGATCGCCCAGGATACCGCTGAGCTGGTCAAGGCCGCCAAGTAAGTTTGTGTGTTCATTCGAGCCGCCGCAGTCAGCGGCGGCTCATTTTTCGCCCCAAGGGGAAAGGAGCAACCAAATGGAATCTGTTGTAGATCGCTTTTTGCGCTATGTAAGCTTTGATACCCAATCTGACGAAAGCTCCAGCGCTTGTCCGTCAACGCCGAAGCAGAAGCTGCTGGGGGCGGCCCTGGTGGAGGAGATGCTGGCCATGGGCATTTCCGACGCCCGGATGGATGCATACGGCTACGTGTACGGCACAGTTCCCGGGGATCCCCAGCTGCCCACCATCGGGCTCATCGCCCATATGGATACCTCTCCCGACGCCTCCGGAAGAAATGTCCAGGCGCGGATCGTTGCCTACGAAGGCGGCGACATTTGCCTGAACCAGGGGAAGGGGATCTACCTGCGGGAGCGGGACTATCCCAACCTGAAGAATCACCGGGGGAAGCATCTGATCGTCACCGACGGAACCACGCTGCTGGGAGCGGACGATAAGGCGGGGGTGGCCCAGATTATGGCAGCTGCCCAGACCCTGCTGGCCCAGGGAGGACGGCACGCCACCTTGAAGATCGGCTTCACCCCCGATGAGGAGATCGGTCGTGGGGCAGACAAGTTCGATGTGGCGGGATTCGGCGCCGACTATGCGTACACCGCCGACGGCGGCCCCGTCGGTCAGATCGAGTATGAGAACTTCAACGCCGCCGGCGCCACGGTAACGGTGCATGGACTGAACATTCATCCCGGCTCCGCCAAGGGGAAAATGGTCAATGCCCAGCTCATTGCCATGGAATTTCAGAGCCTTCTACCGGTGCAGCAGCGGCCGGAGTACACCCAGGACTATGAAGGCTTTATCCATCTGACCGGTATGCGGGGAACCGTGGAGGATGCCCGGCTGCATTATATCATCCGGGATCATGATATGGAGCGGTTCCGGGAGAAGAAGGCAGTTATGACAGCCGCCGCCGCCTTCCTCAATGCCAAATACGGTGAGGGAACCGTGGAACTGGACATCCGGGACAGCTATTTCAATATGCGAAGCTGCATAGAACCGTGTATGTACGTGGTGGAACGGGCCAAGGCGGCCATGAGAGCCGTGGGCATGGAGCCGGTGGAAGTCCCCATCCGTGGCGGCACCGACGGCGCGCGGCTGAGCTATGAGGGCTTGCCCTGTCCCAACTTGTGCACCGGCGGTGAGAACTACCATGGCCGGTTTGAATTCATCAGCGTGGAGGATATGGAGCTGTGTGTGAAGATGCTGGTTCAGATCCTCACCGGCTTCTGACCCGGATATCCGAAACAGGGGGTGCCTCAAAGGGAGCTTTGAGACACCCCTCTTTATGCAATTTACCCCACTTGGCATGCCAAGTGGGGTAAATTGCAGGAAAAGCAAGGGGCCATGGAAGGGGCGCGGCGTAGGCGTCCGACGTACCTGCCAAGGTTTTTCCCGTCTGCTTCCGCAGATATGCTTTCAGGCGGCACTTTTTTGAGCTGTCGGGCAAGAGAATGCCGGAGCAAGGGATCAGCCGGTGATCTCGGAGCCGTCGCCGCCCTCCGTGGTTTCGGAAGGAACTGTCGACTCCGTGGTTTCGGAAGGAACTGTCGACTCCGAGGACTCGGGAGGCTCTGTCGACTCCGAGGATTCGGGAGGAACCGTCGAATCCGTGGATTCCGGAGGCGTGGTGGACTCGGTGGGTGGAGGCGCTACCCGGGCCACAAGCTTGTTTACCGTCTTATATTGGGAGTTGGCAACAAAGTCCCGGGAGATCAAAGCGTTGGTTTCCTTGTCGTATTTGAGCTTATAGGTTTTCACATAGTAGCCGGTGACGCCTTCCCGGATCACATCGCCGTCCTGATAGCCCTCGGTGTTATCATAGGGGTAGTCCTCATATTCCGTATCCGGGGTATAGGTGTTGGTGATGGCGTATTCCATTTTGACGTAGTAATTGCGCTTGTCGGTGCCCAGGATCCGGATCTTCACATAGCCGTCGGAGACCTCCGCTTCGATCTTAATGGGGAAATTGGAGCTGTTCTGGAACTGGAAATCAGGAGAGCCCCAGCTCACCGTAGCGTCCATTCCGTAGTCGATATAACTGGAGGGGTAGCTGTGGTTGGTTCGGGAGACAATGGCCAGATCCGACAGCAGGGTACAGTAGTACAAGGTGGAGGACACCTGGCAGATGCCGCCTCCGATGGACTCCACCGTCTCTCCGTTGGAATAGGCGGGGGCGGGCTTATAGCCCTTTTCCGAGGTGCGTTTGCCAAGGGTATCATTGAAGGAGAAGGTCTCGCCTGGATTCAGGGTCAAGCCGTTCAGAGCCGCGCAGGCAAGACGAAGATTGGTATTGCGGTTCTCGTTTTGGGTGTGGGGGGTCTGGGCCTCTCCCAGCACATCCTGGTAGAAGACCTCGTTTTCCAGGATCTCCGGCTCGATATACTCCATGGAGATGCGGATCTGATCGCCATACCCGGCCTGATCCACCAGCTGCTGGGCCTTCTCTATGTCAAAGCCGTAGCCGTAGGATCCGGGGACAGGCTCATAGGTGGTCATGTTCACCGTGGCGTCCACCGGATCGATGGAAACCTCCTCATAAATGGCTTCCAGATCCACCGGATTGGGATCCGCTACCGGCTGCACGTCTTCAATGGTCACGGTGAAGGAGCGCAGACTGTAGGCATCCTGAATGCGCGCGTATGCCGCCTCCACGTCAAAGCTGACGCCGGGAATGCCGGTGGTGATCACCAGTGTCTGACAGGGGGCGTCGGGATCAAACTTATCGGTGGACAGCTCCGGCATGGTGCCTTCCAATTCAAAGCTGGGTTGGGTCAGGATGCTGCTGGCGTCCTTGACGTAGGTGTTCAGCACATCCATGATATATTCTTCGTTCAGGCTCAGATAGGGAAGCAGAGCGATGATGTGGTTATCGGTAAGGGAGTTCTGGTAGGCCTCCTGCCGCTCCGCCTGGGTTCCCACACGGCCGTAGTTATACGCCGCGTCCACCGCAGCCTTTATGTCCAGGGTGGCGTTGACGTCCGCCGGCGCAAGGCGCAGGGTGGTTCCGTTAAGGTTGATGACCATGTATTGGGTGGCGTAATCCTCCTCGGTGGCCTCTCTGACCGCTGTAATGGCTTCGCTTTTGGTCATTCCGCCTACGTGAATATCTGCGATCAGAACATTGTTCAGGATCTTGCCGCCGTAGGGATCGGAGCTGCCGGTGAACAGAATCACCAGAATGGTCACGATCAGCACCAGGGCTACGGAACAGGCGACGGTGAGGGCAATCTTGTTGTTCTTTTGGCAGAAGCGCCATGCTCTGCCGCCAAGCTCCATCAGCCGCTCCATTACGGAATCGTCGGCTTCGTAGGACGTGTCCGGAATGGGATCTTCCTCTTGAGAGAGTTCCTGCCGCTCCGGGAACAGCTTTATATCGTCATCGGAAACTTCCGGCGACCACCGCTGGGGATCCGGAGGGGATTCCGGCTCGGTCATCTGGCGATAGGTCTGCTCGATCTGTCGGTCTTCTTCTGAATGAGAGCGTGGCTTAGAAAATTTGCCTTGCGCCATAGTGCAACCTCCATATGATGCATAGCTCCGGGACGGAGGGAAGCTATGTCCCGGAAGGTCTGAGTAAATCGGTTTGCCGTTCCCGTGAAGGGAGCGGCCGCGGGCGACGGTCTTTTGCCCCGCCCCGTGGTGATTGCTATTGTACCATATTTTCTGGAAATTGCAATCAAGCTAAACAGTTCTTAAGAATTGCAATATTTTCCAAACCGGTCAATAAAGACCTTACTCTGCTTTAAGCTGTCCACACCGGAGGCCAGCTTCAGCCGCAGAGTTGGCTCCTTGGCGTTGGCCAGGAAGGTGACGCGCTGCTTGTAATCCTCATCGGCGCACAAGGCTCCCACCGCTTCAAAATTCAGGTTGGCCAGGGTGAACAGGACGTCGGAGGCCTTTTGGCGAATGTCCTTGACCCCCACTTTTCTGGCGTTGGCGCGCAGCAGAGCAATGTCGATGAGGTTCAGCACACCCTTGGGCGGTTCGCCGTAGCGATCCACGATCTCGTCCAGAAGATCATCGGCGTCGGCTTGATCCCGAACCGCTGCCATGCGCCGGTACAGATCCATCCGTTCCTCACCGCTGCTGACATAGTTTTTGTCCACATTGGCGGTTACATTCAGGTCGGCGGTGCAATCCGGAGCCTTGGGCGCTTCGCCCCGTTCTTCCAGAACCGCCTCGTCCAGCAGCTTCAAGTACATATCGTAGCCTACGCTGGACATATGGCCGGACTGTTCCGCGCCCAGCAGATTTCCCGCGCCCCGGATCTCCAGATCCCGCATGGCGATTTTGAAGCCCGAACCGAATTCGGCGAAGTCCCGGATGGCGCAGAGGCGCTTTTCCGCGATCTCCGAAAGGTTCTTGTCAGGACGGTAGGTGAAATAGGCATAGGCATGGCGGCTGGAGCGCCCCACCCGGCCCCGCAGCTGGTGCAGCTGGGACAGACCCAGCCGATCCGCGTTTTCAATGATCAGGGTATTGGCGTTGGGGATGTCCAGGCCGGTCTCGATGATGGTGGTGCACACCAGAACCTGAATCTCGCCTTCGGTCATGGCCTGCATCACGTCCCCCAGGGCGTCCTCGCCCATCTGCCCGTGGGCCACGGCAACAGACAGACCGGGGATCCGCCGCTTTATGGCGGAGGCGCACTGGTCAATGGTTTCCGTGCGGTTGTGCAGATAATAGACCTGACCGCCCCGCTCCACCTCCCGGCGGATGGCGTCGTCGATGACCGCGTCGTTGTGCTCCAGCACAAAGGTCTGAACGGGATAGCGGTCAGAGGGGGGTTCTTCAATGGTGGACATGTCCCGCAGTCCGGACAGGGCCATGTTTAAGGTTCGGGGGATGGGGGTAGCGGACAGGGTCAAAACATCCACGCCCTTGGACATTTCCTTCAGCCGTTCCTTATGACTGACGCCGAAGCGCTGCTCCTCGTCAATGATCAGCAGACCAAGATCCTTGAATTGGACGCTTTTTTGCAGCAGCTTGTGTGTGCCGATAATCAGATCCACACTGCCTGCCCGAAGATTTTGCAGAGTCTGCTGCTGCAGCTTCGGCGTCCGGAACCGGCTGAGCACATCGATGTTCACCGGGAAGCCCCGAAACCGGGCCACGGCGGTTTGGTAATGCTGCTGGGCCAGGACGGTGGTGGGCACCAGAATGGCTGCCTGCTTGCCGTCCATTACGGCCTTCATCACCGCCCGGAGGGCTACCTCGGTTTTTCCGAAGCCCACATCCCCGCAGAGCAGACGATCCATGGGGGTGGGGGATTCCATGTCGTGCTTAATGTCCGCGATGCACCGCAGCTGATCGTCGGTTTCCGGATAGGGGAAATTGTCTTCAAACTCCTTCTGCCAGGGAGCGTCGGCGGAGAAGGCGTAGCCGCTCTGCCGCTTTCGGGCGGCGTAAAGCTGGATCAGCTCCCTGGCCATGTCCTTGGCGGCTTTGCGGGCCTTGGATTTGGTCTTCTGCCAGGCGTCGGAGCCGATTTTATTCAGCTTGACGTTGGCTTCCTCACCGCCGCCGCCAATGTACTTGCTCACCAGATCCAGCTGGGTGGCAGGGACGAACAGGGTGTCGCTGCCCTGATAGGCGATTTTGATATAGTCCTTTACGGCGTTGTCTATCTTGATCTGCTCCATGGCGACGAATCGTCCGATGCCGTAGTTTTCGTGAACCACCAGGTCGCCGGGAGACAGGTCGGTGAAGGCGTTGAGTTTCTGCCGGTTGGTGGCGGACTTTTTTGCCGCCTTGGGCTTGGGTTGTGTACGGGCCATGAGCTGGCCCTCGGTCAAAACGGCCATCCGGGACAGGGGATACTCCATGCCGTAGGGCAGGGAGCCGTCGGACAGCAGGATCTGCCCCGGCTTGGGCAGGGTAGTCAGGGGAATGCACAGGAAGGCGGAAACATCCTTCTCCCGGAGCATCTGCTGGAGCAGCTCCGCCCGGCGGCGGGAACCGCAGAGCACCAGGGAACCAAACTCCATTTTCTGATAATAGCTCAGATCGGAGGCGGCGGTGTCCAGATTTCCGCCATAGCCGGGCAGCTGCTTGGCGGTGATGGGGAACAGATGCCTGGGAGGGCAGTCCTGGGGATAGGAGGCCCCGCCGAAGGCGTCAAAGTAGACCACAGTCCGGTTCCGAAGACTGCGGCAGAAGTCTTCCCACTGGCAGGCATAGTCGCACAGTTCTCCGGCAACCAGGCCGCTTTGCAGGGCGCTGTCCAGCTGTAAGCCAAGATCCTCCATGCGGCTGCGCTCCGCCCGGTGCAGGTTGCTGTGATCGCACAGAACGAGGATGGCATTGTGGGGGATGTAGTCCAAAGCGGTAGCCATTTTCGGGTAGATCAGAGCGGTATACCGGTCTGAGGCGGGATTATGGGTTCCGTTTTCGTACCGCTCCAGATCCTTTTCCAGAGTGGACAACAGGGCCTGATTTACGGTTTTGCGCCGCTTTTGTCGGGCGATCAGGGAAGAAATGTCCTTGCACAGTCCGGCTATGCCGCCGGGGTGCAGTCCCGGTTGCGTCTCGCTGACCGGGAGGATGGTAACGCCGGTAATGTTCTCACTGCGCCGCTGGGTGCTGACGTCAAAGTAGCCCATGGTGTCCAGCTCGTCCGCGAAGAACTCCGCCCGGACAGGCTGATCCGCGGCGGGGGAGAAAATGTCGATGATGCCGCCGCGGAGGGCAAACTGGCCGCTGCCCTCCACCATGGCGCAGCGGCTGTAGCCCATGGCGGTAAGCCTCCGGGTCAGCTGCTCCATGGAATATTCCTTGCCGGTCTCCAGGCGGAAGGCGGCATTCAGCAGAACGTCTTTGGGAATGGTGCGCTGGCTGAGGGCGTCCCAGGTCATGATCTGTACCGGCGTTTTCCCCTCGGCCAGATCGTAAAGCTGCCGCAGCCGCTTTTGCTCCCAGGCCCTGGAAACAACGGCGGTGTCATAAAAGGTCAGCTCCCGGCTGGGAAGGCAGGGGATGGGGTCGCCGCCCAGGAACAGGTTCAGCTCCTCCCGCAGCCGCCGGGCGGCCATGTCGTCCTGGCACAGGATCACCAAGGGACGCCCGGAGTCCCGGGACAGACCGGCGATCATATGGCTGCGGTTGATCTGACCGATGCCGGTGACCGCGGCGCTTTCCCCGGCGGCCAGGGCGGCGGTGAGAGCGGAATATTCGGGGATGGTTTTCAGAAAAGACAGAAGCTGTTCCATGATCGGTACCTCAATAACAGGGGATATTTTCCACAACGTAGCAACGCGGAAAGGGGAAGAATACCCCCTTTCCGTGGTTTTGTGACAATGTTCGATTTACGGCCTGCTGCCGTTATAGCGGTTGGCCGCTTCCGGGACGCCCAGATCCACAATGGCCAGGGCGGCGGCGGCAGCGTTTTTCAGGGCAGAGGACAGGGCCTTTTCTTCTCCGGCGGAGAAGGTGGACAGCACCCACTGGGCCAGATCATAATGGGGATCCGGCTTGGCGCCGACGCCGATCTTGACCCGGGGGAATTCTTGACTGCCCAGCTCCTGAATGATGGACTTGATCCCGTTATGACCGCCGGCGGATCCTTCCCCGCGGATGCGCAGCCGACCCGGCTCCAGGGAGATGTCGTCAAACAGAACGATGATCCGCTGGGGCGGGATGTGGAAGTAGGCGGACAGCTGAAGCACCGAACGGCCGGACAGATTCATATAGGTCTGGGGCTTGAGCAGGTAGAGCTTTCTGCCGCAGTAGACCGTCTGGCCATACAGCCCCTGGAATTTCAGCTTTTCCACCTTGCATCCCAGCTGCTCCGCCAGGAGATCCAAGGCCCGGAACCCGCAGTTGTGACGGGTGCGGGCATACTCCTGGCCGGGATTGCCCAGCCCCACAATGAGCCAGCTTTCTTCGCTGTTGGATTGCCTGAACACGGTATCAGAACAGGTCGGCGATGGAGGTGGCGCCGTGGATATGCTCGATGGCTCGGGCAAATACCGAGGCTACGTCCAGGAATTTGCATTTGCCGCTGGGGGTGTTGCCCACTTCGGGAATGGTATTCAGGAAGACCATTTCCTTGATGGGGCTGGCTTCCAGCCGCTCATAGGAGGGGCCGGACAGAACGCCGTGGGTGGCGCAGGCATAGACTTCCTTGGCACCGCCGATCTCCACCAAGGCATGGGCGGCGTTGCACAGGGAACCGGCGGTGTCCACCAGATCGTCGTAGAGGATGCAGGTCTTTCCGGAAACATCGCCGATAATGTTCATGACCTCGGAGACGTTGGCCTTGGGACGGCGCTTATCCACAATGGCCAGACCCATGTGAACCTTGGCGGCAAAGTTCCGGGCACGGCCTACGGAGCCTACGTCCGGGGAGACCACGACAAAATCGTCGTGATTGTATTCGGTTTCGGGGAATTTTTCCTTGTAGTAATCCACAAAGGTGACGTTGCCCAGCAGATGATCCAGAGGAATATCGAAGAAGCCCTGGATCTGGGCGGCGTGCAGATCCATGGTCAGGATCCGGTTGGCGCCGGCGGCGGTGATCATGTTGGCTACCAGCTTGGCGGAGATGGGATCCCGGGATTTGGCCTTGCGATCCTGGCGGGCGTAGCCAAAGTAGGGGATGACGGCAGTGATCCGACCGGCAGAGGCACGGCGGCAAGCGTCGATCATGATCAGCAGCTCCATGAGGTTATCGTTGACAGGCTTGCAGGTGGATTGAATCAGAAATACGTCGGAACCGCGGACGGTTTCCTCCAGCGTGACAGATGCTTCCCCGTCGGCAAAATGGGTGACGATGGCCTTACCCATGGGGATGTTCAGGATCTTGCAGATGGTTTGCGCAAGCTGAGGGTTGGAATTGCCGCTGAAAATCTGGATGTTTTCACCGTATGCAATCATCGAATGAATACCTCTCTTTATCATGTCTGTTGTGTCAGTATTTCCTGCATGACGCTCCTAAGAGCATTGTTCAGCCCTATTATACCATTGTGCCGCATGGAAATGCAACACCGGAAGTTATGAAATATCCGCCAAAAAAACCAGAAAAAAACCAGCGTTTTCCAGCAAAGGGCTGTCATTTTGGTCAAATCCCGGGAGACTCCGCGGTATGCTTGCGTTTGTGAGCGCTTTGCGGACAGCGCCATGGACTTGCAGACGCGTGTTCTGGCGGAAAATCCGGGACGCGATGGCGGAACTAAGCGAAATTATGTTTGAAAAAGACTTGTGCATTCCTATGATTTGTGATATACTATTCCATAATGATTTTTCCGCGGATGCCCATCGGGTCAGCTGCGGCACCATTGGATTAGGAGCGAGAAGCGAAAGATGAACGATACGATCACAATCCGCGGCGCGAGAGAAAACAATCTGAAAAATGTTAACCTGACCATCCCCAGAGATAAGCTGGTGGTATTTACCGGCTTAAGCGGTTCCGGTAAATCCAGTCTGGCCTTTGATACCATTTTCGCCGAGGGACAGCGGCGGTATGTGGAGAGCCTGAGCTCCTATGCCCGACAGTTTTTGGGGCAGATGGACAAGCCGGATGTAGACGCCATTGACGGCCTTTCTCCCGCCATATCCATCGACCAGAAGACCACCTCCAAGAACCCCCGCTCCACGGTAGGCACGGTGACGGAGATCTACGACTATCTGCGGCTGCTGTGGGCACGGGTAGGGATCCCCCACTGCCCCAGATGCGGCAAGGAGATCCGTCGCCAGACCATCGACCAGATTGTGGATCAGGTGCAGATGCTGGAGGAGGGCACCCGATTCCTGGTGCTGTCCCCTGTGGTTCGGGGAAAAAAGGGCGAGCATAAGAAGGTGTTTGACGACGCCAGGAAGTCCGGCTTTGCCCGGGTGCGGGTGGACGGGATCCTGTACGATCTGTCAGAGCAGATCCCCTGTGCGAAGAACAACAAGCATACCATCGAGCTGGTGGTAGACCGGCTGGTGCGCAAGGAGGGACAGCGCCGCCGGTTGACGGACTCCATCGAGACGGCGTGCAGCCATTCCGGCGGTCTGGTGGTCATTGAGCTGCCGGGCAGCGGACAGGAACTGAGCTTTTCTCAGAATTATGCCTGCGACGACTGCGGCATCAGCCTGTCTGAGCTGGAGCCGAGAATGTTCTCCTTTAACAATCCCAACGCTGCCTGCCCCAGCTGCACCGGCCTGGGCTTCCAGCTGATCGCGGACGAGGATCTGGTGATCCCGGATAAAAGCAAGTCCATTTTCGACGGCGCCATCCAGGCCCCCGGTTGGCAGAGTGCCAGGACGGACTCGATTTTTCGCATGTACTTTGAGGCGCTGGCCCAGAAATACCGCTTTTCCCTGACGGTTCCGGTGCGTGAGCTTCCCCGGGATGTGTTGGATGTGATTTACTACGGCACCAAGGGCGAAAAGCTGCGGATGACCTATAACCGGGGCAACGGCATGGGCGTCCTGGAGCAGCCCTTTGAAGGGATCCTGAACAACATCAGCCGCCGCTACCGGGAAACCCAGTCCGACGCGGCCCGGAAAGAGCTGGAGGAGTGCATGGCTACCGCCCCCTGTCCCCAGTGCGGCGGCGACCGGCTGTCGGAGATCGCCCGGGCGGTGACCGTCGGCGGCGTCGGCATTATGGATTTCTGCCGGATGAGCGTTCGGGAGGAGCTGAACTTCCTGAGGGAGCTGAAGCTGGAAGGAAATATGGCCCTGGTAGCGGAGCAGATCGTCAGGGAGATTGTCTCCCGGCTGCAATTCCTGACGGATGTGGGTCTGAGCTATCTGACTCTGTCCCGGGCGGCGGGAACCCTGTCCGGCGGCGAAAGCCAGCGGATCCGGCTTGCTACTCAGATCGGCTCCTCCCTGATGGGAGTGCTGTATATTCTGGACGAACCGTCCATCGGCCTGCACCAGCGGGACAACGATAAGCTGCTGGGGACGCTGAAGCATCTGCGGGATCTGGGGAACACCCTGATCGTTGTGGAGCATGACGAGGACACCATGCGGGCGGCGGACTATATTGTGGATGTAGGCCCGGGTGCGGGCAGCCACGGCGGCGAGATCGTTGCCGCGGGAACCCTGGAGGATATCCTGGCCAGTCCCCGCTCCGTTACGGGGCAGTACCTGTCCGGGGTGAAAAAGATTCCGGTTCCCGCCCAGAGAAGGAGCGGCATCGGCAAGAGCCTTCGCATCTGCGGAGCCAGGGAGAACAACCTGAAGGATGTAGATGTGCAGATTCCCCTGGGAACCCTGACCTGCGTCACCGGCGTGTCCGGCTCGGGAAAGTCCAGCCTGGTCAATGAGGTTTTGAATAAGACCCTTCTGGGGAAGCTGAACCATGCCCGAACCCACCCCGGCGCCTGCCGGTGCATCCAGGGCATCGAGGCTTTGGATAAGGTCATTGACATCGACCAGAGCCCCATCGGCAGAACGCCCAGATCCAATCCGGCTACCTATACCGGTCTGTTTAACGATATCCGGGATCTGTTCGCCTCCACCGGCGAGGCAAAAATGCGGGGCTACGGCCCCGGGCGCTTCTCCTTCAACGTCAAGGGTGGACGCTGCGAAGCCTGTTCCGGCGACGGTTTGGTGAAGATCGAGATGCACTTCCTGGCGGACGTCTATGTACCCTGCGAGGTCTGCCGGGGCGCCCGGTACAACCGGGAAACCCTGGAGGTGCACTACAAGGGCAAGAATATCGCCCAGGTACTGGACATGACCGCGGAAGAAGCCTACGAGTTTTTCGAAAATCAGCCGAAGATCCGCAGAAAAGCCCAGGCTCTGGTGGAAGTAGGCCTGGGCTACGTGAAGCTGGGCCAGTCCAGTACCACCCTGTCCGGCGGCGAAGCCCAGCGGGTCAAGCTGGCCACAGAGCTGTCCCGGGTGGCTACCGGCAAGACCATCTATATTCTGGACGAGCCTACCACCGGCCTCCACGCGGCAGATGTGCACAAGCTGGTGGAGGTGCTCCAGCGGCTGGTGGACGCGGGGAATACGGTGCTGGTCATTGAGCACAATCTGGACGTGATCAAAACAGCGGATCATATCATCGACCTTGGCCCCGAGGGCGGCGACGAAGGCGGCTATATCGTGGCGGAAGGTACGCCGGAGGCGGTTGCCCGGACGCCGGGAAGCTATACCGGACAATATCTGAAGCCGTATCTCAACGGCTGAGAAAAAACCCGGCCTGAATCCAGGCCGGGAAGATCAAAGCTCGTTTTGATAGGCGCTGAGGGGCAGGCAGTCGGAAAGCTCGATCAAGGCGGCGTCCCGCCCGCCGCTGAGATCCGTTACCAGAGAATGAAACTGGGGCGTACCGCTTTGGTCGATTTTCATGGTTATGGTGACCCGGGTACCGGTGGGGGATGGCTGGTCGATGAGGACGGCGCCTCCATGGGCAATGGCGGCGGTCTGAACCAGTACCATACCCAAGCCGATGCCGAAGCGAGGATCCTCCAGGGTCAACGGGCGCATATACCGGGTGAAAACGCTGCTCAGTACGTTCTGGGCGATGCCGGTGCCGCTGTCCTGGACGCTTAGGTGAAGATAGCGGCCCTGCTGGGTGAGCGTCGCGTGGATAACGCCGCCGTCGGGCATGAATTTGGCGGCGTTTGACAGGATGTTCCAAACGGCCCGCTCCATCTGCTGATCATCGATCAGCCCCAGAATCGGCTCCTGAATCCCTTGATAACAGATTTGGATCCCGGAACAACACAGCAGGGCGGCGGCTTTTTCAAAAATCTCTCCGAATACCCGGGGAATGTTGCGTATCTGCTGATGGGAAAGGGAAGACCAGCCGCCGGCGTCAGACATGTTGCCCAGGATTCGCTGCATTTGGTACAGGCTTTTGCTCATCCGGGCCAGAAGCTCGCCGATTTTTTCGTCGCCCTCCGGGAGAGATTTGGGCAGCAGATTGTCCACAATGGCGATCATACTGCTCAGGGGATTGCGCAGCTCCTTGGCGGCCAGCGCCATGGCGTGCAGCTCTACGGCGTCTGTCTCCTGCTCCAGCAGGAACAGATCCAGATCCTCCACCCGGGTTACGGAGGCGCCCCGGGCCTGGCCTGCCACGGTAAGCTGCAAGTACAGGCATCCGCCGCGAAAGGCGGCATAGTCCTCTGCGCCGGTAGACAGCAGAGGATCAATGTCGTTGCCGGGGGAGAGGAACAGGCCCTGGGCGGCCTGATTCAGTTTCACGATCCGACCTTCCTTGGCAAAGAAGCCGGGGCGGTCTATCAGATCCAGAAGTTCATATATTTCTTTCAGTTCGTTCATGACGGTCCTCCTCACGCTTGTTAGCATGTGCAGAACGATAGAAAACTTTCCCGGCGTGTTTCGACGGTTATCTCTATTCTACCGGCAAATCATCAAAATAGCAAGGACTAAATTCATCCGAGGTGAGCGTATGGGCAATGGTTCGATCCATAAGGGGCATAGGGAGCGGCTGAAGCAGCGTTTCCGGCAGGATGGCCTGGATTCCTTCACGGATATTCAGGCATTGGAGCTGCTGTTGTTCTATGCTATCCCTCAGAAGGACACCAATCCCATAGCCCACGGGCTGCTGGAGCGGTTCGGCAGCCTGGCCGGCGTGCTGGAAGCAAAGGAGGAAGAACTGAAGAAGGTTCCGGGGATCAGCGATCACTCCGCCATGCTTTTGCAATTGATACCCCAGATGGCCCGGTTTTACCAGGTGGATAAGGCGAAGCAGAGCGTATATTTGACAACACTGGACGCTTGCGGAACCTACATCTCCTCGTTTTTCTTCGGACGGGCCTTCGAAACGGTATTCCTACTGTGCTTGGACGCTAAGTGCAAGGTGCTGCGCTGTGAGGAGGTAGGGGCGGGCGGCGTCAACTCGGCCATCGTTTCCATCCGCAAGGTGGTGGAGGTGGCCCTGGGCGCCAACGCCACCACGGCCATTCTGGCCCACAATCATCCCAGCGGCATGGCAATCCCCTCGGAAGAAGATGTGCGCACCACCATTCTCGCCGCGCGGGCGCTGCACGCGGTGGAGATCCAACTGGCGGATCACATCGTGGTGGCGGACGGGGATTACCTGTCCATGGTGCAGTCAGGATATATCACCAAGGAACAGCTTCGCGGGTAAGGAGAGAACGATGGACAGATTCAAGCTTGTATCGGACTATAAGCCCTCCGGAGATCAGCCGGAGGCCATAGCGGGCCTGGTCAACGGCGTCAATTGGGGTCTGCGAGAGCAGACGCTGCTGGGCGTCACCGGCTCCGGCAAGACCTTTACCATGGCGTCTGTGATCGAGAAGCTGAACCGACCAACCCTGGTGCTGGCCCATAACAAGACCCTGGCAGCCCAGCTATGCAGTGAGTTCCGGGAATTTTTTCCCGAAAATGCCGTAGAGTATTTTATTTCCTACTACGACTATTATCAGCCGGAAGCCTACATCGCCCATACGGATACCTACATTGAAAAGGACGCCTCCGTCAATGAGGAGATCGACCGGCTGCGGCACAGCGCTACCTCGGCCCTGTTTGAGCGGCGGGATGTGATCGTGGTGTCCTCCGTCAGCTGCCTGTATGGCTTGGGCGACCCCATTGATTATAAGAGTATGGTCATCTCCCTGCGCACAGGCCAGGAATACCCCATCGATTCCGTCCTGAAAAAGCTGACAGAGATCCGCTATGAGCGCAACGACCTGGACTTTTCCCGGAATAAATTCCGGCTCCGGGGGGATACGCTGGAGATCTACCCCGCCTACTGGTCCGGACGGGCCATTCGGGTGGAATTTTTCGGGGACGAGGTGGATCGGATCAGCGAGATCAACGCGGTGTCCGGAATGGCGGAACGATATTTGGATCATGTGGCCATCTATCCTGCCAGCCATTACGTTGCCTCCCGGGAGAAGCTTCAGCGGGCCATGCTGGAGATCCAGCGGGAGTGCGATGAGCAGGTGGCCTGGTTCCGGGCCAGGGACAAGCTGATCGAGGCCCAGCGCATTGCCCAGCGGACGGCCTATGACCTGGAGATGCTTACGGAGATCGGCTTCTGCAACGGCATTGAAAACTACTCCCGGGTGATCCAGGGCAGAGCACCCGGCACGCCGCCTACTACGCTATTGGACTATTTCCCCGAGGATTTTCTCATGTTCATTGACGAAAGTCACGTGACCCTGCCCCAGTGCCGGGCCATGTATGCCGGAGACCGCAGCCGGAAGGACGCTCTGGTCAACTACGGCTTCCGCCTGCCCTCGGCCTATGACAACCGGCCGCTGAACTTCCAGGAATTCGATGGGAAGATCAATCAGGTGATCTATGTCTCCGCTACGCCGGCAGAGTATGAGACGACCCGCTCCGGACAGACTGTGGAGCAGGTGATCCGCCCTACAGGCCTGCTGGATCCGGAGGTGGAGGTGCGGCCCATTGAGGGACAGATCGACGACCTCATCGGCCAGATTCATGCCCGCTCCGCGAAAAACGAGCGTGTGCTGGTGACCACCCTTACCAAGAAAATGGCGGAGGATCTGACGGTCTATTTGCAAAAGGCGGGGATCAAGGTGCGCTACATGCACTCGGACATCGGCGCCATGGAGCGTATGGAGATCATTCGGGATTTGCGGATGGCGAAATTTGACGTCCTTGTGGGCATCAACCTTCTTCGGGAGGGCCTGGATCTGCCGGAGGTGAGCCTGGTGGCGATCCTGGACGCGGATAAGGAAGGATTCCTGCGCAGTGAGACCAGCCTGATCCAGACCATAGGCCGGGCTGCAAGAAACGCGGAGGGGAAGGTCATTCTGTATGCCGATACGGTGACGCCCTCCATGCGGGCGGCTATGGACGAGACGGCCCGCCGCCGTCAGATCCAGGACGCCTATAACCAGGCCCACGGGATCGTTCCCAAAACGGTGATCAAGTCCGTCCGGGATCTCATCGAGATCTCCTCGCCCACTGCCGAGCGCAAGGGCAGAACCGGGGTGAAGATGACCAAAGCGGAGAAGGAAAAGGAGATCGCCCGTCTGGAGAAGCAGATGAAGGAAGCCGCCAGAATGATGGAGTACGAGTATGCCGCCGTGCTGCGGGATCAGATCATCGAGCTGCGGGGCGATAAATAATGTCTGCTGAATCAGTCGTGATAACGACTGATTCACACACCGAAGGCGTGTAATTGCATAAAAGCGGGACGCTGTCTGGAAACAGACGCGTCCCGCTTTTTTACGGTTCTTCCACATATTGGAACCGGGGGCCGTGATAGCCATCCCGGTGAACCGTCTCATCCCACATGACGGCTGGACGAACCCAAAGGCCGCCGTCGCCGTATAAGGCCCGGTAGACCACCATGGGCTCCAGGGTTTCCGAGTGGGAGGCGGTACCGATGACCTGGTACAGCTTTCCCTTGAAATGGCGATAGGTTCCTGGCTTGATCTGCATGATACGCTCCTTGAAAAAGCCCCGCGCCGGGAAGCCCCGGCGCGGGAGAATGGTCAGGGGAAACTCTGATCCATAGCGGTAGGCGTAAGCCGGGGGCGATGGATCCGGAGGCTCCTTAGTTGGGCACGTTGCCGCCGCGGGTGGCAAGCTCGATAATGGTGTTGCAGTCAAAGTAGTCTTTCAGCTTGTCTGCCTTCCATGCCAGGGCGTTGCCGGTGACCATGATTCGGTTCTGCCGGACGTAGGTGGTGTTCACCTGGGTGGTGGGAGTATCCGCGTTGGAGACAAAGTACCGGAAGCCCGCGCTGTACAGTACCTGGAAGGAGGCGCCGCTGTAGTCGGCAATGTTGCTGGCCCGGGCAAACACGAAGGTGTCAACCTCGCCCCAAATAGGCGTGATCAAACTGGTCCACTTCTGTAGATCCTCAGTAATCTGGTTGGCGTTCTTCTTGGCGTAGTCCACGTTTTCGTAGGTGTGACAGGCCAGGGTGTAGCCCTTATCCTTCAGCGCCTGGACAATGGTCTTGACGCCCGCGATCTGCTCGTCATAGAAGGTCTGGCTGACGCTGCTGATATAGCTGGTATTGATGCGGTAGCCGAAGATTCCCTCGTGGCCGGTGACCGCCAGAATGGCCCGCGCTCCCTGATAGACAAAGTCCGGATGCTCTTTAATAAAGCTCTCCAAAACGGGAACCAGATCGTAGTCGCCAACCAGGGTGTTTCCGCTGGAGTCCACATATTCCGCTTTGATATCGCCGTTGGAATCCACCACCAGCTTGTTGGCGAAGCCGGCGCCGTTGGCGTCGGGAATGCCGTCCTTATCGGGGTCGACCATGTACTGGAAGTAGTTGAGCAGGGTTTCGGTGAGCATCATGGGCTTTTTGCCATAGGGCAGGTAAATGGAGGTGGGATAGATATTCCCGTCGCGGTATGTAGTGAAGCTGTCAAAGTCCACCAGAACGTAGCCGTTGTTATACAGCGTGGTCAGGATCTTGGTGAACTCCGTCAAAAGGACAAAGTTACGGTTATAGTTGCCGCCGTTTTCCACATCGCCGAAGGCCCGGGCAGGATCCACAATCAGGGGGTGGAAGCTGAAGTTAGGGATCAGCGTGGGATCCTGATATTCTACCAGCTGGCTCTGGGTATTGGCATATTCGGCCCGCTTGGCAGCCATGTCCGTATAGGCGGAAAGATCGCCGTAGGAATCCAGCTTGGCAATGGCGGCTTCGTAATCGTAGCCCATAGCCAGCAGCTCCGCTTCATCCATAATGGCCTGGCGCTCCGCCGCCGCAATGGCTTCCGCGTCCTGGGTGGTATTCTTCCGGCTTTCCTCGTCCAGTCTGGCCAGCTCCCGCTGGGCAATGAAGTTGGACAGGGTTCCCACCAGGAAGGCCATAACAAGGATCAGGCATGTGCAGGCGATGATGGGAGGAAGATAGACCTCTTTGAAGATCTGCATTTTGCTCTTTTTACGGCGGCGCCGGGGATTGACGGGATCCTGAGGCTCCTCAACCAGCTCCTTGTTCAGAACCGGGGCAAAGTACAGATCATAGAATTTGGTGAATACGTTGGGAGCGGCAGGCTTGGCGGGATCCCGCTCCTTAGGCTCCTTGCGGCGGCGCGTCCGCTGGGAGGACTTCTCCTGGGTGGTGGTGTCGGAGTTGTCGCCGTCGGGAGTGTTGTCGTCGGAGTAGTCTGCCTCCTGGGGATCGATGTCCTCCTCCGGCAGCTGCGCGTCCAAATCCTCCGCGACCTGATCGGGGGCAGACTCCTGGCGGGTATACTGTTCCTGGGTACGCCTGGCGCCCATATTCAGGAAATCGTCCAGATCTGCGTCCAGATCAAAGTCTTCTTCCTCCTCGGCTCCGAAATCCGCGTTCGCGTTTCGCTGAGAAGGTTCCGACGAGCGTTCTTTCCGGCCGGTATCCTCGGCAGATTCCTCCCCGTCGAGGAACATGTCGGGGTCTAAGCCGTACTCGTTCTTGAAGTCAAAGTCAAGATCGAAATCATCTTTTGCCATATTGCATCCCTACCTTTTTGGTGTAGTTGTCACTATTCTAACATTGTTGGATGAAAAATGCAAGAGCATTTGACAGAAATGCAAAAGAAAACCGGGGAAATTGTTCGCAAATTACGCATAATGGGCGCTGAAGTGTCGAAAATTGGCAATATAATCCGTGACAGAGCACGGCGGATAGGCATTCGGACGCCGAAGCGGGCGGGTTCCAAAATTTACATAAAACATTTCTTCAGACCGATTGCCGGCTTCTCCCGGGGCGGCAAAGGAGAAGGACTGCTGAAACAAGACTATGCCTCCCAGGGCCGGATATGCCTGTGGGCGGCCGTTTGCCCCGCATATTTCTTGGGAACCTCTGAATCAATGGCGTTCAGCCGGAGCCGATTTACTATGAAAGCTCCGCATTCATAGTAATATTTTAAATGCCAGCATCTCGCCCTTACGGGGCAACCGATGCGGATGCATATCCATACCCATGGGCCGGAGCCTTTCCGAAATGGTGGCGCACTGGGAAAGCGCATGGGTATTTCATCAGAGCTTCCCTTGCAAAGCCGGTACCGGTATGCTAATATAAAAAAGGCAGGCGCGGCCAGGGGAGGGGACGCTGTCCGGCAAAGCCATCCGTCCCTCCGGTTGGGATTTGAGGCGGCGACCAACGGCTAAGCCTGGAGAAAACAGATTTCAGGAGAACAGTATGGAGAAAATTACCAGCTTTACCATTGACCATATCCGTTTGCAGCCGGGATTGTATGTCTCCCGGAAGGATCAGGTGGGATCGCAGACCGTCACCACCTTTGATCTGCGGCTGACCAAGCCCAACAGCGAGCCGGTGATGAACACTGCCGAGGTTCATACCATAGAGCATTTGGCGGCGACCTACCTGCGCAATCATCCCCAGTGGAAAGATCAGGTGCTGTACTTTGGCCCCATGGGCTGCCGTACCGGTTTCTATCTGCTGCTGGCAGGAGACCGCACCAGCAGGGAGGTTCTGCCCCTGGTGCGTGACTGCTTCTGCTTCATCCGGGATTTCCGGGGAGAGGTACCCGGCGCCAGCGCGAGGGACTGCGGCAACTACCTGGACATGAATCTGCCTATGGCAAACTACTGGGGCGGCAAATACGCCGCTGTGCTGGAAACCATTGACGACAGCCGGCTTTTCTACCCGGCATAAGGAGGAACTATGACGAAGCTTGGAATTATCGGCGCCATGGAGCAGGAGGTGGAGACCCTGCTGGAGGCGCTGCGGGAGCAGACCAGCTGGCAAAAAGCCGGCAGCACATTCTATGAAGGGATCCTGGAGGAACTTCCGGTGGCCATCGTCCAGTGCGGCGTGGGGAAGGTCAATGCCGCTGTGTGCGCCCAGATCTTGTGTGACCACTGTCATGTGACCCATCTGGTCAATACCGGTATTGCCGGCTCCCTGTGTGCTGAGCTGGACATCGGGGATCTGGTGGTGAGCAGGGACGCCATGTACCATGATTTTGACTGCATGAAATTCGGCTACCCCTTTGGAAAGGTTCCGGGTATGGATACGGTGGCCTTCCCCGCGGATCAGAGCCTGATGGAGGCAGCCTACGCAGCGGCGGAGCAGGTCAACCCGGGTCATGCCAGAATCGGCCGGGTGGCCAGTGGAGACCAATTCGTAGCCAGCAAGGCAGTGAAGGAGCAAATCATTGCCCGTACCCAGGGAATCTGCACAGAGATGGAGGGGGCGGCCATTGCCCAGACGGCCTACCGCAACAGGCTTCCCTTTGTGATCCTCCGGGCCATTTCCGACAAGGCCGATGACAGCGCCCAGATGGATTACCCCACGTTTGAACGGATTGCCGCCCACCGCTGCGCCCAGGTCACCCGAAGCCTGGCCAGGCAGCTGAAAGCAGCCGGGCAGAAATAAGCAAAGACGGCTGACAGTCATTTCCGACTGTCAGCCGTTTTGCTGGGGTATTGGGAAATCGTTACCGGGGAGACATGGCGCTGCCGTGGATCCGATACAGTTCCTCCACTTGATGGTGGGGAAGAAAGCCCTTAGCGGAGCCGCTGACGGTGATCTTGGCAGCGGCAAACAGCTGCGCCCGTTTCAGGGCTTCCACCGGCTCAAGGCCGCGGACATGGTAGTGGAGAAAGGCGCTGAACAGCGCGTCTCCGGCACCGGCGGTGTTGACCACCGGACCCACCTGGACAGCGGGAAGCTCCCAAATGCTGTCTTCTCCCGCCGCGACCAGGGCGGCGCCCCGGCTTCCCCGGCCCAGAACCAGGATTTTCGGATGGTAGATCCCTGCCAGTTCCCGCAGGAAGGGGGCATAGTCGCTGCCGATGCCCTCGTCGCTGAGAAATACAATGTCCGCTAGGCTCAGAAACTCCCGGTTATAGGGATCCCAAGGATCGCTGAGCACATGGACGTCGGTGGCAATGGGCTTTCCCGCTTCTTTGGCCAGGGCCAGCAGCTCCCGGTTGAAGTTGATATTGCAGGCCACTACCAGATCCACATCCCGGCAAATATCCGGAGAAAAGCCGTAAGCGGTATCTTGGATGTCCTTCAAATCGCAGTAGATCTGCCGTCTGCCATCCGGATCATAGAGGATTACGGAGTTGGGAGTCTGGGCCAGGCTCGGCTTTACCCAAGCGGGATCGATCCCCTTCGCCGCACAGGGTCTGGTGGATCAGCGTGCCCGGAAGATCTCTCCCGGTGATGGAGGCCAGGATCACTTGATCGTGCAGAATGGTCAGGGCCTTGGCAATGTTATACGCTACCCCGGACACGGCGGTTTCCACACCGAAGAAGGGATAGTCGATGGGATAATAGGGGACGGGAAAGTGCCGGACGGGAACTGTGGTCTCCGTGTTCACCAGTCCGCTTACCAAAATGCGCTCCATGGACGTGCCTCCTTGACGATCAAATAACGGGATTAGTCCAGGGCGTCCTTTACCAGCTCCTGGTACAATTCGTCGGTTAGGTCGCAATCGTAGAACAGCTTATAGTATTCGGTGACCCGCTCCTGCAGATCGTACTCTACGTAATCCGGATACAGCAGGGCGCCCAGCCACAGCATGCCAAGATACCGCTGGACGGAGGGAGGGGAAGACAGCCAGCCGTAGGGGCCGTAGGGGGTCTTATAGTAATGCCCTTCGGACACGGCCTGCAGGCTCTGCCATTGGGAGGACGTGCCTACCTGGTCATAGCAACTGTCCGGGGCAAAGACGATAACCTCCGGATCCCAGGCCAGGAGCTGCTCCATATCCACTTCGTTGCCGGTGCCTTTGGAGACGACGTCTTCCAGCACCGCCAGGTTTTGGCTCATCATATTCACCGTCTCGGCGTGGAAGGAGCCTTCGGCGATGACGTTCACACCGTTATCACCCAGGCAGTACAGCAGGGTCTTCCGGGCGTCGTCGGCGTCCACCCGCTCCATCACAGAGGCCATTTCCTGATAGGTGTTCTCACACCAGCTGGCAAGCTCCTCCGCCTTTTCCTCCCGGCCCAGGAGCTGGCCCAGCAGGCGATAGGCCTCCGGCGCGGTGGCTACCGTGGCGTCAATGTGGAGGAAGGGTATACCGGTTTGCTCGGTTAAAGCGTCCATATCTTCGGCGATGGAGCTTTTGGCATCGCCGACGTCTACCACCAGATCCGGCGCAGCGGCCAGCAGGGCTTCCAGATCCATTTCTCCCTTGCCGCCGTAGAGCTGGCCGATCTCCGTCATCTCGAAAAGATAGTCGGGAAGATACTTTTCAACGTCCTCTGCGTAGCGGTTACTGACACCTACCAGCATGTCCCCGGCCAGGGGCAGGACATAGACCTGGGTCAGGGGGCCGGAAACGGCAATTTTGGTAACGTCGTTGGGTATGGTCACGGTACGCCCGGTGGAGTCGGTGAACTCCCGGGTGGCGGGTTCCGGAGCCGTGGTCTCCGCGGGGGTGGTTTCGACAGGCGCCGCTTCGGTGGCAGCGGGGGCGCTGGTTTCCGGAGGCGCGGCCTGCGAACAGCCGCAGACCAGCATGGCGAGGGCGAGAATCAGACATAGTATGGCTCTTTTCATTTTGCTTCCTCCTGAATTGTGATGTGTTTGGGGACGCATACCCGGACTTTGTCCTGATATAAGCTGACCACGGTGACCGCCGCTCCGTACAGCTGGGCCATGGTTTGCTCCGTAAGTACCTGGGAGGGAGCTCCCTGGGTCAGGATCCGCCCGTTCTGAAGGGCCAGGATCCGGTCGGAAAACAGGTAGCTCTGCTCCGGATGGTGGGTGGTTTGGATCACGGTGTAGCCGTCCCGGGTGAGGCTTTTGGCCTGCTCCAATACCAGCAGCTGGTTGCCGAAATCCAAGTTGGCGGTAGGCTCGTCCAGCATGAGAATGGGCGCGTCCTGTACCAGCGCCCGGGCGATGAGCACCAGCTGCTGTTCTCCGCCGGAGAGACGGTGGTAGCACCGCCGGGCCAGGTGGGGAATGCCCACCTTTTCCAAGGCCCAGGCGCAGCGTTCCTCGTCGGCTTTGGAAGGGGTCTGAAAGGTGGAAAGGCTGCCGCTGCGGCCCATGAGCACGATATTAGACACACTGTAGTTAAAAATGGGACGGCTGGATTGCGGGATGTAGGCGATGTGCTTCGCCGCCTCCCGGACGGAAAAGCTCCGGGCGTCTGTGCCGTGAATGAGAACCTGGCCGGTGTAGCCGGAGAGCAGGCCCAGCACGCAGCGGAACAGGGTGCTTTTGCCAACGCCGTTGGGGCCGAGGATGGACAGAAACTCTCCCTGACGAACCTGGAAGCTGATATCGTGCAGCACCTGCCGCTGCCCGTAGGAAAAGCTCAAATGGGAGACTTCAATGCTCATAGTGATCCCCCTTTCCGGTGATCAGCCACAGGAAGAACGGCGCGCCGATGAAGGCTGTGAGGATCCCAATGGGGATGCCGGCGGTGGTGGCGTTTCGGGAGACATTGTCCACCACCAGCAGGAAGATGCCGCCGCCCAGCATAGAGCCGGGCATGAGGCAGCGGTAATCCGCGCCAAGGAGGCGGCGGGTCATATGGGGGATCACCAGGCCCACCCATCCGATCATACCGCTGACGGATACGGCGGCAGCCGTGACCAGGGTGGAGCACAGCACCGTCCACAGCCGGATTCTGGGGGCGTTGACCCCCATGGCCCGGGCTTCGTCGTCGCCCATGGTCACCACGTTCAGCTGCCAGCGCATCAGCAGCAGGGGGATCAATCCTGCCAGCATGGGCGGCAGGATGAAGCCAATTTCGCTCCATTTGGCCCCTGACAGACTGCCCATGAGCCAATAGGTGATCTGGGGAAGCTTGTTGTTCGGATCGGCCACCAGCTTGATGAAGGAGGTGGCGGACTGGAACAGGGAGCTGACCATGATGCCGGAGAGCACCAGACCCAGAACCCGGTCGCCCTTGGCGTGGCGGCTGACGGTAAATACCAAGGCCACTGTGGCGAGGCTGGCGGCAAAGGCGGCCACCATGATCCCCACGCTGGACAGACCGATGAGGATGGAAAGAGCCGCGCCGAAGCCCGCTCCGGCGGAGGCCCCCAGAATGTCCGGGGAAGCCATGGGATTTTGGAAAATGCCCTGGTAGCTGGCGCCGGCGCCGGCGAGACAGGCCCCCACCAGCACGCTCATCAGCACCCGGGGCAGACGGATGTTCCAAACGGCGGTCTCCATCTGTGGCGTCCAGGATACCTCAATGGGAAGTCCCAGCCGGCTGCCAAGGATTCCCAGCAGCTGGCCCAGGGGGACGGGGTAGTGGCCCAGGGTAAAGGAGGCCAGAATACACACGATCAGAAGCGCCCCCAGCAGCCATACCATACGGACGGGGGAGACAAGGCGTTGTTTCATACACGATCCCTCGATAACAGAAAGGTTTGCCCCAGAGGATAGGGAGGGCCGGGCAGATCTTCCCGGATCCTGCGGAGCATGGAGCCTTGGTCTTGAACCACCATACCCGAAAGCCGGTCAAGGCCCAATTCCAGCAGCGCCGGACACATGGGGCAGGTGGGGCCGGTAAGGATGGTATAGGCGTCGCCGCACAGGGTCAGCAGATGGGGCAGGGTTTTGTTCACCAGGGTGCTGGCGGTGATGATGACCACATCGCAGGTGGGCAGGATCCAGTCGCAGGCAGCGTCCGGATAGTCTCCCGGGCGGGGATCCCGCTCCAGAATGAAGACCTCACCGGCCTGGGTCAGAATCTCCCGGGGCATCCGCAGATGGCCCACCAGACCCAGGCGCTTGCCCGTCAGATCCAGACCCCGGGTGCAGAAGTGCTCGTAAGGCTCCCGGGCGTCCAAGCTGTCCAGCCGGGAAAGCGTATTGTACCAGGCGTTGACGGCGGCCATGGCGAAACCGGCTTCGGCATAGTTCCAGCTCTTCACTCCCCGGGCAAGCTGCCGGAGCGTCATCTGCGCATAGTCGCCGGACAGGAGCCGCGGGGCGGTATCCCCCGCTGTGGTCATGGCAAGTCCCAAGGCATGTTCGGTCTGTACCCCTGTCCAGAATGTGCCGGCGGCGCAGGCTTGGATCCGTTCCTCACCGGGCCCATCCAGCAGGGCGTCATAAATGGCAAATAATTCCTTCATAGGCATACTCCCTGCACCAGGCCCGGGCCAGGGCCTGGGCGGTTTCATCAAATTGTCCGCACCGATAGACCAAGGTGTCCGGATCCTCCCGCAGGAAGCGCCGGAGGCCGTCAGCGGCACGCAGATAGGTTTCCTCCAACGCCAGGGCGTTGGCCAGGGCGGCGGCGGGGCCTTCCTCCTTGATTACGCCGATACAGGGGGTGTTCCGCCGCCAAAGCGCCTCCAAGGCACGGACAAATTCCGGACAGAGCAGCTCTACGCCCCCAACCTCATCCAGGATCACAAAGGGAACTGTGGGATCCAATACCAGGGACACGCCAAGACTGGAAAAAACCTCTTGGCGCACCACCGGCTGCCCCTGGTGAAATTCCAGAAAGACCGCTTTTTTGGTTCCGTCGGGGGATTCCAGGGAGAAGGCGCTGGGATGACCCCGGTGGAAAGCGCATCGCCGGGTGAAGAAGCCCCCGCCCCGGTGGGCGGCATCTCCCAATGCCTGGGCGATGGCGGTGCTTTTTCCGGCGCCCATGGCACCGGTGAGAAACAGCCGCCGCTTCACTGACCGGAGCACTGAGCCCGATGCCGGATCATCTGAGCGGCAATGGAAATGGCGATCTCCGCCGGAGTCTCCGCCAGAATATCCAGACCGATGGGTGTGGTGACCAGATCCAACTCCTCATCGGAAAGACCGTATTCCTCCTTCAGCACCCGGCGCACGCCGGCGGCCTTGGCCCGGCTTCCGATCACGCCGCAGTAGCTGGGGCGGCATTTTAATACCTGCGCCTGGATCACAGTATCAAAGGCATGGCCACGGGTCATAACGCATACATAGTCCTCCGAACCAATGGACACATGCTCCTGGATCCGGGAGAAATCCCCCAGGATCACCTGCCGCGCCCCGGGGAACAGCTCCGGCCTGGTAAATTCCGGCCGGTCGTCCATGACCACACAGGCAAAGCCCACGTGGGCCAGCACCGGCACCAGCTCCTGGGCCACATGACCGCCGCCGAAGATGTAGACCTTTCCGGAGGTGTTGATCTGCTCGATGTACAGATCCTTGCCGTCTCCCTGAAGGCGATGGGGATGGCGCTTCAGGAAGGGGCCGAGAACCGGATCTTCCCGAACCGCCAGGGACAGTTTGCCGCCCTGGGCCAGGTCGCAGACCAGCCACAGGTCAGTTCCCCGGAGGAATTCGGCTTCCGCTTCATCGGCTAAAGCAATGACTTGAGGATCGCCGGCGGGAATGTAATGGAAATAAACCGTTACCCCACCGCCGCAGATCATTCCCAGGTTCTGGACGTCATCCTTGGTCAGGGAGAAATTGTGGCCGTAGGAGCTTTTGCTTTCCAGTACCTTTGCGGCGATCTGCTGGGAGCGGTATTCCACCGCGCCGCCGCCGATGGTGCCGCACAGCCGTCCGGCTTTGCTCACCAGCATCCGGGCGCCGGTGCCTCTGGGGGTGGCTCCGGAGGAGGCGACCACCGTCAGAAGCACCAGATCCTCTCCTTGTTCCAGATGGGTTTTTACGGTTTTCAGCATATTACGCATGGCGAGCATCCTCCTGTATGGTGAATTTTCCATTTGTATAGGTAAGGGCAACGACTTCGCAGTAGCCCGGTTTTTGGGGGGGAAGACCCAGGGAGCCGAGAAATAAGCGGATCACGCCTCCGTGGGCCACCACCGCAAAGTCCCCGGGGGCCAGAGAGACGGCTTGCTCCATAGCCCGGGAAAACCGCGCCAGACCTTCTTCGTCCGGCTCACCGCCGGGCAGGGGTAGGCAGGGATTTTCGCCCCGGGCAGCGTACAGCCGCGGATATTGCTCCCGGATCCGGGTGAAGGTCAGCCCGTCCCAATCACCGGCGGACAGCTCTTGCAGATCGGGCAGAATTCTGGGAGCGCCAATGGCCAGGGCTGTCTGCACAGCCCGCCGCAGGGGACTGGAAAACACCGCTGTCACCGGGGGCAGCGATTCTGCCAGGGACGCCGCCTGGGCCAGCCCCTCCCGGCTCAGGGGGAGGTCTGTACGGCCCAGACACATTCGCTGCCCCTGAGGAAAATCCGGAAGACCGTGGCGGATCAAATATACCCGCTTCATAAGAGATCCTCTCCGAAGTAGTCCCGGAACAGGGTGTACGACAGCTCTTTCAGCCGCTGCTCATAAGCGCGGTAACGGCGCAGCAGCTGCGCTCCCTCCGGGGTCAGGGTGCTGGTGCTGCCGCCGGCGCCGCCCTGACTGCGGGCGATGACGGTATAGCCCAGCTGTCCTTCCAGGGTGCGGATGATGTTCCAGCAGCTGGAATAGCTCAGCTGCATCCGCTGACCGGCGGCCCGGACGGAGCGGGTTTCGTCCACCAGCATCAGCAGCGTGGCAATTCTCCCGTCAAAAAACACCTTTTCTTTGCACAAGCAGACGCTGACCACCGGCCGCACCAGCTGAGAATTATGGTATTCCAACAGAGCGGAAAAGTCCTCAGGGGTATCGGCGTCGTGAAGGGTGCCGGGGTCGTTGACAGGAACGGCTTTGATTTCTTCAGAGCAGCGCTCCAGCGCGCCCCGAAGACCATCCTCGCCGCTGTGGGAAAGGATCTGACCGATGACAGAGGCGTGGATCAGGATCGGATGGCCCTGCTGCCCCCGGCACTCCGGACAGGCAAGACAAGCCCCGGAATCCATCAGCGCCCGGACAGTTTCCGCGGTGAACAGCGGCACATCCACCGGCGTAAACAGCACCTGATCGCACTTGTCTTGCAAATAGGTAAGGCCGATCCTCACGGAATCGAACATCTGGGTGGTGGCATAGTCCTCGTTGCGCAGGAAAATGATGCCGTTGCCGCTTAAATGGCGCTCCAGCGTGGTGGCGTTGCAGCCTGTGACCATAACGATTTTCTGCACCCCGGCCTGGCTCAGGGTGGCGACCACCCGCTGGGCCACGGTGATAGAGCCGATGCTCAGCATAGGCTTGAACTGTCCCATACGGGAGGACATCCCGGCGGCAACGATCAAAGCGGCGGTTTGCATAAGCCGGCCTCCTTGGCAAGTTGTATTGAAAAGCAAATTGCAATGAAAAGTATATGGAACAATATACAGCAAATTGGTGATGGAGTAAATAAAAATCCTATCAATTATTAAAATTTTGTGCAGATTTGATATAATGCGGCTGCAAATTTTGTAAAACTCAGAGATACAGATACTGGATCGACGGCAGACGCGGCAGATCTATATGTGGTGTGTGGGATGCGGTGCTGATGGAGAAGGGCTACCGGCGGAGCGGATTCTGTACTTACGATCATTTGGGGGCGCGACGATCATCGAAGCGGCATGCTGTCCGGCGGATATTCATAAGGGGTTGTCTCAAAATACGTTTCGAGACAACCCCTTGTGCCATTTTGACAACTTAAATGCCAGGTCGGTAAATGATTCGAGAAGCGGGCGGGAGCCTCGTGGCCGGCCTGTGGCACACTTCCGCCAAGTTTCTGCGCGTCCTGTGGCAACGCTCTGCTGAACCATGCCCGTGAGCTGACAGAAACCATGGTGGATAGTCTGTACGCTTCCGGGCGGGAAAGGATCATGATCATCTGTGCCTTCGCCGCTCAGATCACCGATAAATCGTACCTGTTAAGCGCGGTGTGATAAGAAAACAAGCAAAAACCCTTATGTCATCGCGTTTTAGGACAGCGGAGGGACGTTATCGAGAGATAGCGTCCCTTCATACTACGCCGCAGCTTGAAAAGAGTTGCGGTTTTTATTTCCGAAAACAGGCGGTAAAGTGGAATGTTAGATGTGAAAACGGCTTTCTAAGGAAGCTCTGAATAAATCGTCTTCGGCTGAATGCCGGATCTTTTGCCCCATCCGTGCAGCTGACAAAAGCGGGAAATACATACAGTATTCCTCCCCTTTCCAAACTTTCGTCTTGGGTAAAATCTCTCGGCATCCGCACTTGCCCATTTGATCAGTGCTTCCTTAAATCACAAATGTACCAAACGCCAGTTGCCTGCCGGAAGCAATGCTCCGTTTTGAACTGAGCATTTACCGGCGCCGGTATTCCTTAGGCGATATTCTGTAAATCTCTTTGAAACGCTTGCTGAAATGGAATTCGTCGTAAAATCCCAGGTTGGAAGCTATTTCCCGAAGAGGCATATCAGGGTTGTTTTTTAAGTAGCCACAGGCAGTTTGCAATTTGATTTCCATTTGATACCGGCAAGGGGTTTTTCCATAGCAACGAAGGAACCTGTTGCGCAAGGTACGCTCCGAAAGGAAAAGCTTTTCTGCCAGTTCTGAGGAGCGGAAAAAGCGTTCCGGAGAAGTTTGCACCAGATGCAGCACCTGTTCGAGCAGATAATCGTCATCGGATTTTTGATTATCGGCACATTCCGCAAGCTCACAAAGCAGCAATCGGCAGAGGAAGGAAAGTTTTTCTTCCTTTCTCAAACTTCGCACCCCTAAAAAACCAAACTTTTTAGCCGATTTTGCGAAATAAAAAAGCAGTACAGACCCAATGTATGGTATAATGTAATCACCACAAAACAC
>CALWXQ010000022.1 GCA_944385545.1 uncultured Oscillospiraceae bacterium
GTGCTACCGGATGCAGTCAGATTTTTCACTTGGTTTCGTGAAAAGGATTCTTGCCAATTATTACTTGACACATACTCTGTCTGGGGACGCGCAGATTGCACTGGATTTTTCGGAGCTTCTGTGGTATAATGCAGTGACTTTTGAAAACTGCGAGGTAATACCATGAACGATAAAGAAGTCAGCGAGATCCGGCGGCATCTGCGCCGGGACCGGAGCAACATCACCCGTCTGTATGGATGTTATGTAAATGACAATAAGGAGATCATTTCCCAATTCTCCCTGTCCACCGGCATGATGCCGGAAAACGAGGCGGAGAAATACTTTGCCGTCCTCCGCCGCAGTCTGTCCGGCGCCATTGGAAAGAATCTCATAGACCTGACCTTTCAGACCGGCCAGGTGGCGGATTCTCCGGAGCATACGCTGCTGATGGAGCTGCGCCGGTGCAAGCTGGAAAGCGACGAGCTTCGCATGGAGCTGTATCAGAAGATCATCGACTCTGTGGTGCTGGAAGGCAGCTACCTGATCCTGATTGGCTGCGACAGCTATGACGTGCCCTTCCGGGGCAAGGATGGAAACGGCAGCGGCGACCAGTCGGAGGAAGTCTATACCTTCCTGCTGTGCGTCATCTGTCCGGTGAAGCAGACCAAGGCCAATCTGCACTATGTCCCGGAAGAAAAGTGCTTCCACGACGGAGCCATGCACCAGATGGTGTCTCCTCCCGCCCTGGGATTCCTGTTCCCGGCCTTTGATGATCGGGCAACCAATATCTATAACGTCCTCTACTACACCAGGGACATCAAGGACAGCCAGGACGCTTTGATCGCCAGCCTGTTCAACACCCCCGTGCCCCTGCCTGCCGACCAGCAGAAGCAGTCCTTTGAGGCCCTGCTCACCAACACGCTGGGCGAGGAATGCAGCCTGGAGGTGGTGCAGTCCGTCCATGACGAGCTGCGCCAGCGGATCCAGATCCACAAGGAGAGCAAGGATCCCCAGCCCCTGCTTATGGGCAAGGAGGAGGTAAAAGGCGTGCTGTCTTCCTGCGGCGTCAGTGAGGAGCACCTGGCCAAGTTCAGTGTGAATTATGACGAGACTTTCGGCTTTGAGGCGCAGCTGCACCCGAAGAACATCATTGACAGCAAGCGCTTCCAGCTGAAGACCCCGGATGTGGTCATTCAGGTGGATCCGGCCAGAAGTGAGCTGATCGAGACCCGGGTCATCGGCGGCGTGAAGTACATTATGATCTGCGCCGACGAGGACGTGGAGGTCAACGGTGTGAACATCCACATCACCGGCGAAGAAAAGACCCCGGCGGGGGTGTAACGTCAAAAATGGGGCTGTATCCGCGGATACAGCCCCATAGACAGTATGTAGCTTATTTTTTGGAGTTTTCCACAATGCCGCAGATGATATCCACGCACTGCTCGATGCCCAGCACCCCGGTGTCCAGGCAGATGTTGTAGTTCTGGGCCTGGCCCCAGGTGCGGCCGGTATAGTGCTGGTAGTTCACCCGGCGGCGCTTATCCTTCTCCTGGAGCCTTGCCTCCGGGCTTTTATCGGACTCACCGTAGCGGTGGACGATGCGGTCGGCCCGGAAGGGAATGTCCGCGAATACATAGGCGTGGAGGGTGTCCTGGCGATCCTTCAGGATGTAGTCAGCGTTTCGGCCCACAATGACGCAGGGGCCTTTCTCCGCGATTTGTAAAATGACGCTGCACTGAATATTCCACAGGAAATCGGCGGTGGACAGTCCGTTCATCACACCGGGGATTCCCTGGGGGGCAAAGGCATAGGAGAACAGACTGCTGCCGGGAGAATGCTCGCCGTGCTCCTCCACAAATTTGGGGGCGAATCCGGATTCCAGGGCAATTTGGTCAACCAATTCCTTATCATAGAAAGCAATGCCCAGCCGCTCTGCTACCATATGGCCTACGGTACGCCCGCCGGAACCGAACTCACGGCTGATGGTGATGATTTTCTTTTCCATAAAAGTGCCTCCTTCCGAGAATATGTACAATTCTCTTACCTACATTATAGTCAATCTGCTGGCAATTGTCAACAAAAGGTTGCACTGATTGGAGAAAATGCCAAGTAGCAGGGGATCGCCCCTGCTACATGATGTGTTCCTCGGCACAGTTGTCCAGCACGTAGACCCCCATTTCCTTGCGGTCGGGGGCGGCAAATTTCTTGATGGAGCAGCTGTCAAAGGCGGGACACAGCCGCTGCTCCGGATCCAGGCGGATACAGTCCTGGCACTTCTTTTTCATACCATCACCTCCCAGGCTAGGATGCCCGAAAGCCTGCGGCTTTACCATAGCTATGGGAGAAAAGAAAAAAATTGATTGGATGTGAACGCAAACCGGGGGCTGGTTTGTATCATAAGTGAAAAGCTTTTCAAGGAGAAGTTGCCATGTTAACAAACGAGCAATTTACCGACTGTGTCCGACGGCATTTGGACACAGTATTCCGAGTGGCGTTTAACTACTTACGATCCGCCGCCGATGCCGAGGATGTATCCCAGAACGTATTTCTCAAGCTGCTGAAGGAAAAGAAGCCCTTTGAAAGTGACAGCCATATCAAGAACTGGCTGATCCGGGTGACCATCAACGAGTGCAAGAACCTGGTTCGCTCCAAGTGGTGGAAGACGGAGTCCTTCGAGGACTACGCGGCTACGCTGACCTTCGACGCGCCGGCTCACTCAGATCTGTTCTACGCAGTGATGGCCCTGCCGAAAAAGTACCGGCTTCCCATCTATCTGCACTACTATGAGGGCTATTCCACTTCGGAAGTGGCGGAAATCTTAAAACAGCCTAAGAATACTGTGTGCACCCAACTGCGACGTGGCCGGGAACTGCTCAGAAAGTCCTTACAGGAGGAGGTACAAGCCAATGTTTAAAGACGATTATCGATCTGCCTTTTCCAAGGTGACCGCCTCCGAGGATACCTACAGGAGGGTCATGAATATGTCAAACAGGAACAAACCCCGCAGATCCGGCTCGGCGCTGCGAAAGGTGCTCATCGCCGCCGCCATCATTTCCCTGCTGGTGGTGATGGTTGGGGCGGCGGAGTACGCCGGGGGCTGGTTCATTCGCTATACCGCCCAAAACAAGGAGGAGCCTCTGACCGACAGCCAGATCGCCTATGTGGAAGAAAACGTTCAGGAAAACATTGCCGCACCGGCGGATACCGCCGCCACGGAGACGGAGGACTTCCGGGTGGAGGTGAAATCCGCCCTCACCGACGGCCGGGTGGCCTACCTCACCATAGCGCTCACCGCGCCGGAGGGTGTGAAGATCGACTATTTGAATTCAGGTGACGAGTGGGGCTGCTTCTTCTTCCAGGAGGCCTTGCTGATCCCGGAGGATACCACCGGGCTGACCATTGCCCCGGACGGCTCCTCGCCGGACGCGCTGTGCGAAAATACCCCGGTGGACGACGGAGACGGTCTGTCCAATACCCACGACCTGGTGTTCAGGATCAACCCCTTTACCGAGGATCCCGACGCGCAGCCCTTTGCCCAAGGCAAGCGGTGGAAGCTGCACCTGAAGGGGATCGAGCTGTCCGTGTGGAACTATTCGGATCGATCCGAGGATTCCCGGAATACCGCTCCTGAGAGTGAGGATATTCTGCTTACCGAGGATAGCTGGGACTTTGACCTGACCTTCCAGGAAAGCGATACGGAGCGGGTGGAATTGGTCAGCCAGCCGATCCGCCTTCCGGCCTCCAAATGGCTGAACGACGAGTATGTCTACGAGGTGGAACTAACTTCCTTCACCCTGGGGGCCTTGAGCAAAGGGATCGAGTTCGCGCCTACGGATCCTGAGGTGATCCAGGAACTGGAGCAGGCCGAGACGGAGCTGGGCGCCGAGGTTCTTCTGGACATCGGTGACGTGAAGATCGTCATGAAAGACGGCCGGGAAGTGACCTTACTGCGGGTGACCAGCTATGCATCCTCCTTCGGAACCCCCATTGTTCTGGAAGAAGTGGACTATGTGCTCCTGGCCGACGGCACCAAGCTTCCCATGCCGGTTTCGTAACGGAATGGGGTAGCCGTTGAGATGAGCGAGGGGCGGCTACGCAAGCGCGTTCCCGGCTGAAGACAGAAAAACGGCGGGAGAAATCACAGGCAATTGTGATTTCTCCCGCCAAATATAATTATAGCAGGGGAATGCCCGCATTCTCGCAGGCGGCAACGGTGTCCGGATCCCAGATGCTGGACTGAACCTCACCGATGTGGGCGCAGCCCATCATCAGCATGGCCAGCCGGGACTGGCCGATACCGCCGCCGATGGTCAGAGGAAGCTGATCGTTGAGCAGCATCTGATGGAAGGGCAGCTCCCGGCGGCTGTCACACCCAGCCTCGGTGAGCTGACGATCCAGGGAGGCGGCATCCACCCGAATGCCCATGGAGGAGATCTCCAAGGCCCGGTTCAGGGTATCATCCCAGAAGAAAATGTCACAGTTCAGGCTCCAGTCGTCATAGTCTGGGGCGCGGCCGTCGTGGGGCTTGCCGGAGCGGAGCTTCCTGCCAATCTGCATGACGCAGGCGGTTTTATGCTCCCGGACGTAGGCGTTCTCTCGCTGGGAGCCGGTGGAAAGCTCGGGATATTTGTCCTCAAGCTCCTGGGAGGTGATGAAGGAAACCTCCCGGCTCAGCTCCACCCGCAGCTGGGGGAAGCGCACATGGAGCCGGTCGTTGGTATCGCAGATGGCCCGGACGATGGCCCGGACGATGAGCTTCAGAAATTCGCTGTTCCGGTTCTCCCGGGTAATCACCTTTTCCCAGTCCCACTGGTCAACGTAAATGGAGTGGATATTGTCCAGGGCCTCGTCCCGGCGGATGGCGTTCATATCCGTGTACAGACCGTTGCCAACGGTGAAGCCGTAGCGCTTCAGCGCCAGCCGCTTCCACTTGGCCAGGGAGTGGACAACCTGGGCCTGTGCGCCTACGGCGGGGACGTCAAAGCTTACCGGCCGCTCGTAGCCGTTCAGGTCGTCGTTCAGGCCGGAGCTTCCCGTAACAAACAGGGGAGCGGAGACCCGCTTTAAGTTCAAAGCCTTGGAAAATTCCTCCTGGAAGGTCTCCTTGATGTAAGCGATGGCACGCTGGGTGTCGTAGGCGTCCAGGGCAGGGCGATAGCCCTGGGGAATGTAGATCTTGTTCATAGTGACGACAACCTTTCTCATGGAAGATAGCATCTATTCTACTCTATTTTCCTGTAAAATCAAGAGAAATCTACTCCGGCAGTCCCGAAAAATGGCCCGGGTGCCGTTTGACGCCCGAGCCGGGGAAATCGGCGGTTTCATTGCAGCTGCTGACGGACGAACCCGGTTAGCAGCTGCCGGTATCGCTGTGGATCCACCAGGAAGCTCATGCCGTGGCCCGCTCCGGGGAAGGTATGCCGTTGCACCAGGCCGGGGTTGGCCTGCGCCACCTGACGGCTCATGTCGCAGGGAACAAAGTCGTCCGCCTCTCCGTGGAGCAGCAATATGGGGATGTCGGTGCGGGCCACCGCCCGGACGGCGTCGGTTTCGTCCATGAGAAAGCCGCCGTAGAGCTTGGCGCCCAATTTAATCAGAGGCCAGAACAGCTTGGGTGGGTATCCCATTTTCTTTGCCACCCGCTGAATGATATCCTTGGGTCTGGCATAGGGGCAGTCCGCCACAATGCCCTTGACATTGGCGGGAAGCCCCAGATCCGACGCCATCAGCACCGTGGACGCTCCCATGGATACGCCGTAGAGGAAAATGGGGAGTTCCTTCCCGAACCGCTCCAGGGCATAGGCGACCCAACAGGACACATCCCACCGCTCCTGGATGCCGAAGCAGATGCTGCGGCCCTGGCTCCTGCCGTGGGAACGCTGATCCACCAGCAGCAGGTTGTGCTCCATTTCCAGACTCAGCTCCCCGCCGCCGATAAAGTCGGTCATGGGGCTGCTGCGGTAGCCATGGAAGCAGATGTCCAAAGGAGCGCCGTCCTGAACATGATAATAGCGGCCGGCCAGCCGCAAGCCCTCCTGAGAGCGGATGGTGACGGCCTCCCAGGGGCGGCGCTGAAGCCGCTCCAGGAGCCGCAGCAGCTCCGGCCGGTAGGCATCGTACCATGGCTCCTGAAAGGTGGGGATGAGATCTGTCCCCTTGGGGGCGGCATAAAAGGCGATGCGGTAGGCGTAATAACTGACACCCAGCACCAGGGCCAGGAGGACGCACAGGAAAATCAGAAGGATCATACGGTATGCTTCCGGATATATTCCAACAGCTCCGGATAACTGCCATGGGGATACCGGGAAATATCCCGTTTGTCACGGTTGATGATGCAGTCCGTCAGCAAAAAGACCTCCATGCCCAGCTCCCCGGCGACCATATCCTCGCCAACGTCATTGCCGACCATCAAGCAGCGTTCTGCCGACAACTCCAGTTTATCCAGAATTTCCCGGTAATAATCCGGGTTGGGCTTACAGTAGCGGGAATTGTCGTAGGTGCTGATGTAGACAAAGTCCTCCGGGGTCAGTCCGGCCCAGCGGATCCGGCTCCGGGTGGCCACCGGCGGGAACAGGGGATTGGTGGCCAGCACGGCGGCGCAGCCCAGCTCCCGGATCTGCCGGACAGTCTGGGCGGCCCGGGGATCAAAGCCGCAGACCCCTTGCGCCTGCTGAAAATCCTCCCGGTAGAACTGCTCAAAGGCAGCCTCGTCCTTCCGGGCGTCCTTTCCGTAGATGCTTTCGAACAGGTCCCAGAAAACAGCCTCGTTGGTGCGGCTGCCGTCATTTTTCACCATGGCCTGGGTGCCGGCCCAGATGGTCTTGAGCAGCTTCTCCGGGGCATAGCCCAGAGGCGCCATTTTTTTGGCAAGCAGGCCGAAGTAGCTTTTCACAAAGACATCCTGATCCATCGGGAGCAGGGTGCCGTCCAAGTCGAAGAAAATGGTGCTGATCATGGTATCCCTCACAAATCAAAAAATGGGTTTCCGGAGAAACACCGAATCAATCGACATCCGCTCTTGCCGATTTCATCAGAGGTTCCCTGATGGAATTATACAACATCCGCCCTCCGTTTTCCATGGGGAAGGGCGGATGATTTGTAAACTTTTTCCATTCCGGGGCAGGAAAGGATCATCTGGGGGTAGATTCGCTGCCCACGGCCATAATGTCGTAGGGCGTGGTCTGGTAGACGAAATAGTTCAGCCAGTTGCTGAACAGCAGATGGGCGTGGCCCCGCCAGCGGACGATGGGAGGCTGGGTATCGTCGTCGTTGGGGTAGTAGTTCACCGGCACGTGGATGGGAAGCCCCTGGTTTTTGTCCCGCAGGTACTCCCGTTCCAGGGTGTCCGCGTCATACTCGGAGTGGCCGGTGACGAAGATCTGGCGGCCCTCCTTGTTCATCAAGGCATAGACCCCTGCCTGGTCAGAGGAGGCCAGGATTTTCAGCCCCGGGACTTTCTCGATATCTGCCCGGTCTACGGTGGTGTGCCGGGAATGAGGGATCCAGAACACATCGTCAAAGCCCCGCAGCAGTATGGCCCGCTTATAGTCCGCCCGGTGGGGATATACTCCGAACAGCTTTTCCGGCAGGGGCTTCTTGTGGATGCCGTAGTGATAGTACAGCCCTGCCTGGGCGCCCCAGCAGATGTGAAAGGTGGAGTGGACATGGGTTTTGCTCCACTCCATGATCCGGCACAGCTCCGGCCAGTAATCCACCTGCTCGAAGGGCATCTGTTCCACCGGCGCGCCGGTGATCACCATGCCGTCAAACTTCCGCTCCTTCAGCTCGTCAAAGGTTTTATAGAAGGTGAGCAGATGCTCCTGGGGGGTGTTCCGGGATTTGTGGGAGGAGACCATCATCAGCTCCAGATGAACCTGGAGGGGGGTGTTGCCCAGCAGGCGGCTCAGCTGGGTCTCGGTGACGATCTTGGTGGGCATGAGATTCAGCAGCACGATCTCCAGAGGGCGAATGTGCTGGGTCTCCGCCCGGGTCTGCTTCATAACGAAAATATTCTCCTGCTGCAAAATTTCCGCAGCGGGGAGGTCGTTGGGTATCTGAATGGGCAATGTGGATCCTCCTGTTTATACGGACTGCAATGCCTGGTCGATGTCCTCGATCAGATCCTGCACGTTCTCCAGGCCGCAGCTCAGGCGGATCAGATCCGCGCCGACTCCGGCGGCATCCAGCTCGGCGTCGGTCATCTGCCGGTGGGTGGAGCTGGCGGGATGGAGGCAGCAGGTGCGGGAGTCTGCCACATGGGTCTCGATGGAGCCAAGCTTCAGGTGCTTCATAAACTGCTCCGCGGCCTTCCGCCCGCCGTGGAGGCCGAAGGAAATCACGCCGCAGGAGCCGTTGGGCAGGTATTTCTGAGCCAGGGAATAATACTTGTCCCCGGGCAGACCGCAGTATTTCACCCACTTGACCTTTTCGTGGGTCGCCAGGTACTGGGCAATGGCCTGGGCGTTGGCGCAGTGCTGCTTCATCCGGAAGGGAAGACTCTCCAGGCCCAGGTTCAGGATATAGGCGCTCTGGGGGGACTGGACGCAGCCAAAGTCCCGCATGAGCTGGGCGGTGCACTTGGTAATGAAGGCGCCCGCAAGGCCAAAGCGCTGGGTATAGGTGACGCCGTGGTAGCTGTTGTCGGGGGTACACAGGCCGGGGAATTTCTCGGCATGGGCCGTCCAGTCAAACCGGCCGCTGTCAACGATGACGCCGCCTACAGCGGAGGCGTGGCCGTCCATATACTTGGTGGTGGAGTGGGTGACAATATCCGCGCCCCATTCAAAGGGACGGCAGTTGACGGGAGTGGCGAAGGTATTGTCCACAATTAGAGGAACGCCGTGGCCGTGGGCGGCTCGGGCGAACTTTTCAATGTCCAGCACCGTCAGGGCGGGGTTGGCGATGGTTTCACCAAACACAGCCTTGGTGTTGGGACGGAAGGCGGCGTTCAATTCCTCCTCTGTGCAGTCGGGATCGACAAAGGTGGTTTCCAGGCCCATTTTCTTCATGGTGACGGAAAACAGATTAAAGGTGCCGCCGTATATGGAGGAACTGGCTACGATGTGATCGCCGCAACCGGCGATGTTGAATACAGCCATAAAGTTGGCCGCCTGGCCGGAGCCGGTGAGCATGGCGGCACTGCCGCCTTCCAAAGCGCAGATCTTCGCAGCCACCGCGTCGCAGGTGGGATTGGCCAGCCGGGAGTAGAAATAGCCGTCGGCTTCCAGGTCGAACAGCTTTCCCATGTCCTCGGAGGTGTCATATTTGAAAGTGGTGCTCTGAATAATGGGGATCTGCCGGGGCTCGCCGTTGCCGGGGGTGTATCCGGCCTGAATGCACAGGGTTTCGGTACGCAGCTTAGGTTCCATGGGGATCACCTCGTTGTTTTCTAAAAAGATATCTTAGAGAATCTCTGAATCAATCGTCTTCGGCTGAATGGGCGGATCTTTTGCCCTATCCGTGCAGCTGAAAAAAGTGGGAAATCCATACAGGATTCTCCCCGTTTGGAAGGTTCCGCTGTGCCAAGCGCTCTCGGCGTCAGCGCTTGTCGATTTCAGCAGAGATTCCTTTATATTGTAACCTTCCGGGCGGTGTTTGTCAACGGTAACCATACATCGCCCCGGGGCGAACAACGCCGGTGGAATATCCTCTTATGGGGCATCTGAATCACTGGCCCGCGGCTTACGCCCAACGCTTTTGCACATCCGCGATTTCTTATGTAGTGCCTGCTGAATCAGCCGCTTTCCGCGGCTGATTCCCCGCCCCAGGCAGGAAATTGAAAAAAACTGCTCTTTCCAACCGTTTTTTCAGTTCAGGCGCGTAGCAATGTGTATTTTGGATGATGCGGCGCACCGCATCACCCAAACAGGTGCAAGGTTTTTTTGCTGAAAGGCGAAAAAACCTTGCACCGGAACAACGCAAAAAAGTCCGGCAAGCCTTGGCTTGCAAGGGCTTTTGCGTTGTTCAGTACACATTATGTAAACGCGAAAAGCCTCTTGCATTTCCTGTCGCGATTTAGTATGATAAAGAGCGAGTTGGAAAGGGAGGGGACGCTATGACGCTGAACGATATCGTCAAACTGCTCAATGACATTGCCTGGGGGCCGTGGATGCTGATTTTGCTGGTGGGCACCGGTATCTATCTGACCGTCCGGGTGAAATTTCTGCAATTCCGGAAATTCGGATACGCCATGGGACATACCATCGGAAAGGTCTTCCATAAACAGACCGCGGGAGAAGGGGAGGTCACGCCCTTCCAGGCGATGACCACGGCTCTGGCGGCTACGGTAGGCACCGGCAATATTGCCGGCGTTACCGGCGCCATCGCCATCGGCGGCCCCGGCGCCGTGTTCTGGATGTGGCTCTCCGCCCTGTTCGGCATGGTGACCAAGTATGCCGAGGTGGTGCTGGCGGTGGCCTACCGGGAGCGCAATGCCAAGGGCGACTATGTGGGCGGCCCTATGTATTACATCCGGAACGGACTGGGCAGAAAGTGGAACTGGCTGGCGGTGGCCTTCAGCCTGCTGGGAGCTTTGGCGGCCTTCGGTATCGGGAATATGACCCAGGTCAACACCATTGCCGGTTCCATCAATACGGCGCTCAATGCCTTCGGCGGCAATACGGCGGCTGTCTCCATCCGGCTGCTGGGCCAAACGGTGCCGGTGTCCAGCATCGTTATCGGCCTGCTGGTGGCGGTGCTGGTGGGTATGGTGCTGTTTGGCGGGATCAAGCGCATCGGTTCCTTCACGGAGAAGCTGGTGCCCTTTATGGCGGCTGTCTATATCCTCTTTTCCACCAGCGTGATCCTGACGAATCTGGACAGCCTGGGCAGTATTTTTCAGATGATCTTCCGGGGAGCCTTTCAGCCGGACGCGGCCCTGGGCGGCGTATTTGGGATTTCCGTTATGACCACCATTCAAAAAGGTGTGGTACGGGGCGTATTTTCCAATGAGGCCGGCCTGGGATCCTCTCCCATGGCCCACGCGGCATCTTCGGAGGAGGATCCGGTGAAACAGGGCTTTTACGGCATCTTTGAGGTGTTTGCGGATACCATTGTGATCTGCACCCTGACGGCGCTGACGCTGCTGTGCGGTGTTCAGAAAGGAGTGGCGGTGAACTGGGGCGAAGGCGCCGGTGCCGAGTTGATCAGCGCTTCCTTTGCCACGGTGTTCGGTGATAAAGTCGCTTCTTTGGTCATTGCGGTGAGCATCGGCCTGTTTGCGCTGCCCACCATTCTCAGCTGGGCGCTGTACGGCAGCAGGTGTTTTGAATTTTTGGCAGGCCCCAGATTTGTTCCCATATACCAGACGGTGTTCATCGTGCTGATTGTGGCAGGCGCCTCTTTGGAGCTGGAGCTGGTGTGGAACATTGCCGATACCCTGAACGGCTTTATGGCCATCCCCAACCTGATCGCCCTGCTGGGGCTGTCAGGGGTGGTGATCAAGCTGACAAAGAATTATTTTGAAAAGGAGCGGCTGAGCAAAAGCGTCTGATTCTATGACAAAGGCGTTTGGCGAAGCCTGACGAGCGCTGCCGGCATTCCCGGCAGCGCTTTTTGGGTTCCGGACGGGGGATTGTGGAAAATCACCAAAAGCGTGTCTGTAATTGGCGAGCATTTGTCTTTGTACAGCAGCCAAATTTCTGTTGACAAATATGCTGTGTTTGCGTATAATTGTATACATATATACATGCACTAAATTTGCAGAAAGGAGTCTGGCATATGCTAGAAATTTCCCCCAAAACCAATTTGCTGGAAAAGCGCTCGTACAAATACTCCTTGCAGGATGTGGCGGAGCCGAATTTGCAGCGGGAGATCTATACCTACGGCACCATCCCCAAGGTAGCCTTCAACCACCGGCGGGTTCCCATGTCCATGCCTGAGGAGATCTGGATCACCGATACCTCTTTGCGGGATGGGCAGCAATCTGTGGAGCCGTACAGTGTGGATCAGATTGTGAAGATCTACCAGCTTTTGAGCAAGCTGGGCGGCCCCTACGGCATCATCCGCCAGACGGAATTCTTCATCTACAGCAGAAAGGATCGGGAGGCCCTGGAGAAATGCATGTCCCTGAATCTGAAATTTCCGGAGATCACCAGTTGGATCCGGGCCAGTAAGCAGGATTTCCGACTGGTCAAAGACCTGGGGATCAAGGAAACCGGCATCCTGGTCTCCTGTTCCGATTATCACATATTCAAGAAGATGAAGATGACCAGAAGTCAGTGCATGGATTACTATCTGGGAACGGTGAAGGACGCCTTCGACGCCGGTGTGATTCCCCGCTGCCACTTAGAAGACATCACCCGGGCGGACTTTTACGGCTTTGTGGTGCCCTTTGTCAATGAGCTTCAGGCGTTGAGCCGTCAGGCGAAGATCCCGGTGAAGATCCGTGCCTGTGATACCATGGGCTACGGTATTCCCTATACGGAAGCGGCCCTGCCACGAAGCGTTGCCGGTATTATCTACGGCTTGCAGCACTATTCCGACGTTCCCAGCGAGTGCCTGGAGTGGCACGGCCATAACGATTTCTATAAAGCGGTGGCCAATGCCGCCACGGCCTGGCTCTACGGCGCCTGCGCGGTGAACTGCTCCCTGCTGGGCATCGGAGAGCGGACGGGGAACGTGCCGCTGGAGGCAATGGTGTTTGAATATGCCTCCCTGCGTGGATCTCTGGACGGCATGGATACCACGGTGATCACCGAGATCGCCGAGTTCTTCAAAAAGGAGATCGGCTATGATATCCCGCCTATGACCCCCTTTGTTGGGTCGGCCTTCAACGCTACCCGGGCCGGCGTCCACGCCGACGGCCTGATGAAGGATGAGGAGATCTACACGATTTTCGATACCAAGAAGATTCTGAACCGCCCGGTCACGGTGCAGATCAGCAAAACCTCCGGTCTGGCGGGCATTGCCTACTGGATCAACCAGACCTACGGCCTGGAGGGAGAGCAAAGGTTGGATAAACGGTCTGAGCTTGTGATCGCCATGAAGGAATGGGTGGACAGCCAATACGAAGACGGCCGTCAGACGGCCATGTCCGACCATGAGCTGGAAGCCAAGATCGGGGAGCTTGCGCCGGAGCTCCACCCAATGTAAGGAGATGCAGCTATGAAACATTTCAAGACCACGTCTCTGGCAGATCAGGTATTTGACAAGCTGGAAAATGACATCATCCACGGCATCTATCCCCGAGGAGAGATCCTGACGGAGCTGAAGCTGGTGGAGCAGCTGGGCGTCAGCCGTACGCCCATCCGGGAGGCGCTGCGCCGTCTGGAGCAGGAGCGCCTGATTGAGGATACAGGCAAGGGCTCCCGGGTTCTGGGCATTACCGGGGAGGATCTGCGGGACATTATGACCATCCGGGAGCGGATTGAAGGTGTGGCGGCCTACTATGCCACTTTGAATATGACCGAGGAAGGGAAGCAGGAGCTGACCCGGCTGGTGGAGCTGCAGGACTTTTACTGCCAGAAGGAAAACGCCGAGGAGCTGCGCCGGGTAGACGATCAGTTCCACGACGCCATCTGCTATTTAAGCCAGCGCACAGTGATCATGGATACGCTGGTTCCTCTGCATCGCAAGACCCGCCGTTACCGGCGGATTTCCATGAGCGACTGGACAAGGGCCAACAAGACCAGGCAGGAGCATGAGCAGATCTATCAGGCTATGATCTCCGGGGACGCGGAGCTGGCGGAGAAGCTGACCACGCAGCACATTACCAATGCGAAAAATCACATGCTGGAGGGAATCAAAAACCATGGGTAAGACCATTGCGCAGAAGATCATTGCCGCCCATCTGATATCCGGCGACATGACCCCGGGCAGCGAAGTGGCCCTTCGCATCGACCAGACCCTGACCCAGGACGCCACAGGAACCATGGCCTATCTGGAGTTTGAGGCCATGGGGATCCCCCGGGTCAGAACGGAGCTGAGCATCGCCTATGTGGATCACAATACCTTACAATGCGGCTTTGAGAACAGCGACGACCACCGCTACCTGCAAACCGTAGCGGCCAGGCATGGGGTTTGGTTCTCCCGACCGGGCAACGGCATTTGTCATCAGGTGCATCTGGAGCGGTTCGGCAAGCCGGGGAAGACACTGATCGGCTCCGACAGCCATACACCCACCGGCGGCGGACTGGGGATGCTGGCCTTCGGCGCCGGGGGCATGGATGTGGCGGTGGCCATGGGCGGCGGAGCTTACTATATCACCATGCCCAAACTGTTTAAGGTCAACCTCACAGGACAGCTGCGCCCCTACGTCACCGCCAAGGATGTGAGCCTGGAGCTGCTGCGGATCCTGTCTGTGAAGGGCGGCGTAGGGGCTATCATCGAATGGGGCGGCCCCGGTGTGGATACCCTGTCCGTACCGGAGCGGGGAACCATCACCAATATGGGAACGGAGCTGGGGGCCACCACCTCCATCTTCCCCTCCGATGAGGTCACCCGGGCATTCCTGGCGGCCCAGGGCCGGGAGGAGGACTACATCCCCCTGGCCAGCGATCCGGATGCGGCGTATGACCGGGTCATTGACATCGACCTGAGCGCGTTGCGGCCTCTCATCGCCTGTCCCCACAGCCCGGACAATGTGGTGCCGGTATCCACCCTGGCGGATGTGCAGGTGGATCAGGTGTGCATCGGCTCGTGCACCAATTCGTCCTTACTGGATATGCTGAAGGTGGCGGCTATGCTCAAGGGGAAGACCATTGCCCCCACGGTAAGTCTGTCTGTGTCTCCCGGCTCCCGGCAAGTGCTGACCATGCTCAGCGACTGCGGCGCTCTGTCGGATATCCTCGCCAGCGGCGCCCGGGTGCTGGAGTGCGCCTGCGGCCCTTGCATCGGTATGGGCTTCTCCCCCAATTCCGGAGGCGTCAGCCTGCGAACCTTTAATCGCAACTTCTTAGGCCGCAGCGGCACCAAGGACGGTCAGGTCTATTTGGTATCTCCCGAGACGGCGGTGGCTTCCGCCCTGACCGGCCGCATCACCGACCCCACCACATGGAGCCATCCCGTTGCGGTCACCATGCCCCAACGCTTTCGAGTGGATGACTCGGCGGTGCTGCCTCCGGCGTCTCCTGAGACTGCCCAACAGATTCAGGTGCTTCGCGGCCCCAATATCAAACCCTTCCCGGCGGCCCATGCCCTGGAGGATACCCTGTCTGCCCAGGTGGTGCTGAAGGTGGGGGACAATATCACCACCGACCACATTATGCCTGCCGGGGCAAAGATCCTGCCCTACCGCTCCAACATCCCCTACTTGTCCCGGTTCTGCTTCCAGGTCTGCGACCCGGACTTCCCGGAACGGGCCAAGGCGGCGGGGAACGGCATTGTTGTCGGCGGCAGCAACTACGGCCAGGGCTCATCCCGGGAGCATGCCGCGCTGGTGCCCATGTACCTGGGCGTCCGCATGGTCATTGCCAAGAGCTTTGCCCGGATCCATGCGGCCAATCTGATTAACGCGGGAATCCTGCCGGTGACATTTGCCGACCCTGGGGACTACGAAAAGCTGAACCAGGAAGACGTACTGACGGTATCCCATATCGCCCAAGGCATGGAAACGGGAGAACTGACGGTGACCAGGAAATCGGACGGGCTGACGTTTGCGGTCAAGTGCGGATTTACCCGGCGGCAAAGGGCGATTTTGCTGGCCGGCGGACTGCTGAATTATACCAAGGAGGGCGGACAATGAAAGACGCGATCGAACAAGCCGGACAGGCGTTCCGGAAGCTGCTGGAGGAGCAGCTTGTCAGGATCCGGAATATGAATACGGAGAAAACGGATTTTTCCACCAAGCAGACCGTGACCATCGGCATCATTGACGGCGACGGCATCGGCCCCATCATTACGGCCCAGGCCACCCGGGTGCTGGAAAAGCTTCTTGCCGATGAGATCGCCGGGGGGAGCATTGTGATCCGGCAGATCCAGGGCCTGACCATTGAAAACCGCATGGCCTGCGGTCAGCCCATTCCCGCCGATGTGCTGGAGCAGATCAAGGCCTGTGACGTCCTGCTGAAAGGGCCTACCACCACCCCTCACGGCGGCAGCATGGAAAGCGCCAATGTGGCCATGCGCCGGGAGCTGGATCTTTATGCCAACTGCCGCCCGGTATGCATTCCGGAAAAGAACATTGACTGGATGTTCTTCCGGGAGAATACGGAAGGGGAGTATGTGCTGGGCAGCCACGGCGTGGAGCTTCCCGGCATGGCGGTGGACTTTAAAGTCACTACGGATCTGGGAACCCGGCGGATTGCCAGAGCAGCCTTTGAATACGCCAAGAACAATGGGAAGCACCATGTATCGGTGGTGACAAAGGCCAATATTATGAAAAAAACCGACGGGAAATTCACTGCCATCGCCCATGAGGTGGCGGCGGAGTATCCGGATATCACCGTGGAGGATTACTACATCGATATTATGACCGCCAACCTACTCAAGGAGCCTCTGCGGGAGCAGTTCCAGGTGATCCTGCTGCCAAATCTTTACGGCGACATCATTACCGACGAGGCCGCCCAGCTCCAGGGCGGTGTAGGCACAGCCGGGAGCGCCAACATCGGCGACCGGTACGCCATGTTTGAGGCGATCCACGGCTCCGCGCCCAGGATGCTCCAGCGGGGGATGGGTGCGTATGCCAACCCCGCCAGCATGATCAAGGCGGCGGCTATGCTGCTGCGCCATATTTGCCGCGCCGAGGCAGCCGGGAAGCTGGAAAATGCCCTGCTCACCTGTCCGGTCACGGTGACCAGCGACGGAGCCAACGCTACCGCGGCGGAATACACCGACGCCCTGCTGGCGCTGCTGTAAAAACACAAAACCGCGCAGCAAACGAAAGCTGCGCGGTTTTCTTGGCGGCAGGGTGGAATTGTTCACAAATATATGATAAAATAGAAATATTACAACCAGAAGGGATCCAGTGGCTATGGATGAAACCGCTTTGTTTTTCTTTCGGGAGCATATGGACGCGCTGCCCATTTACCAGGCATTGGAGAAAGCAATCCTGGAGCAGATCCCGGAAACCCGGATCAAAGTCCAGACCAGCCAGATCTCCTTTTATCACAAGCGCCTGTTTTGCTGCGCTTCCTTCCTGCGGGCGCGGAAGAAGGCGCAGCTGCCGGATCCGTACCTCACGGTGACCTTCGGCCTGGGGCACAGGCAGGAGGGCGGACGCATCTGCGGGGCCACAGAGCCTTATCCGGGCCGCTGGACGCACCACGCGGTGCTGGCATCCCCGGAGGATGTGGACGGAGAGCTGATGGCCTGGATCCGGGAGGCGGCGGCTTTTTCCACCGGAAAATCGTCCCCCGGGGCGGCAAGCAATACACACCGGGGGAAGACAGCCCAACAGGATATCTGATTTTGCAAAACATTTAAGGAGGCGGACGTATGCAGCACACCGAGACCCAATTTCATATCCACTGTAAGAAAGGGGACGTAGGCCGCTATGTATTTCTCCCCGGCGATCCGGGGCGCTGTGAGGCCATCGCCGGTTATTTTGACGATCCGATCCATATCGGCATGAACCGGGAATACAACATCTACACCGGCACCCTGCTGGGGCAGAAGGTATCCGTCTGCTCCACCGGCATCGGCGGGCCGTCGGCCTCCATTGCCATGGAGGAGCTGGCTGCCATCGGCGCGGATACCTTCCTGCGGGTGGGTACCTGCGGCGGCATTGCTATGGACGTGCTTCCGGGAGATGTGGTGGTGGCCACCGGCGCTGTTCGCTATGAGCATACCTCCCTGGAATATGCCCCCATTGAGTTCCCGGCGGTGCCGGACTTCGGACTCACCGCCGCGCTGAAGGCCGCCGGCGAAAGCCTGGGCTATCGCACTCACGTGGGCGTGGTTCAATGCAAGGATTCCTTCTATGGCCAGCACGCTCCGGAGAAATCTCCGGTGAGCTATGAGCTGCTTCAGAAATGGGAGAGCTGGAAGCGCCTGGGGGTGAAGGCCAGCGAAATGGAGTCCGCGGCCCTGTTTGTGGTGGCGGCGGCTTTGGGTGTTCGCTGCGGCAGCTGCTTCCATGCCATCTGGAACCAGGAGCGGGAGAAGGCCGGACTGGCTATGCCCATGACCGAGGATACCTCCGGCGCCATCCGGGTGGGCATCGAGGCCATGAAGCGGATCATCGCGGAAGACCGGAAAAAGGCATAAAAGGATCCGGGCTGCCAGAAGGCGGCCCGGATGATTCGCGTCAGGCTTCCAGATACTGAACAAACCCCAGGGTCATGTAATCCAGATACACATGCTTGTCCGGGGTGCGGCCCATGGTGACCCGGTGACAGTGGACTTCCCAGACGGGCTGGCCCTGAAGCTCCGCTTTTCGGATTTCAAATACATGGTTCCAGCTCCGGCCCTCCATATACTGCGGCTCCCGCATGAAGCGGATCAGCTCCAGGCGGCGGAAGTGAAAGGTGGGAAACGCGTTTTTGATGCAGGCTTCAAACAGAACCTCCGCATCCCGCACGCTACCCAGCTCAAAGGTGCTGCGGATCATCGCGCCATAATCTTGCATAATGGTACCTCCTTATACGCCATGTGGGAATTCTACGGATCCTTCCGGGATCAGAGCTTACTGTATGCCTTGTCCAGGAATTTCTGGCGGCTCACCACCGCCCGCCGGTGGGTGGCGGTTCCGATGGGGCCGGCTTCGTCAAAGGCCTGGATTTCGAAGGTGATTATCTTGCCTTCCACAGCTGTGACCTGGGCTTGAGCGCGGACGGCCATCCCTACGGGGGTAGCGCTGGTGTGCGCCAGATGCAGGGAGATCCCTACGGTGGTCTGATCCTCCCTTAACGCTCCGGCAATGGCCTCGCAGGCGGCGCCTTCCATCAGGGCTGCCATGCACGGCGTAGCGTAGACCAGGAGATCTCCGGAGCCGACCTCCAGAGCGGTGTCCTCCCGTTCGGCAAGGGCCTCCGCTTCTCCCCGCATACCGACTTGAATTTCCATATCCATCACGACCTTTCCGGGGCGTATCCGAAAACCGGCGATCTGACCGGCGGCAAGGGAAGCCGCCGCGGCGCCGGAGAAAAGGATCCGGGATTGGATGCTTTGACTGATTTCCGACGCACCCTCATTCAATATACCCGAAAACCAAAAAGGTGTCAATAAAAAGGGTTGCCTTTTGGTGAATATTTCTTTATAATGGGAGAAAAAGAAGCACCCACAGGCGCCGGGCCAGGCGTCCCACATTCGGAAAATGAGGAGTCAATATGGCAGAAAATCAAAAGCTGAATTTGACCATGCTCTGTGACTTTTATGAGCTGACTATGATCCAGGGCTATTTTGCCAACGGTTATGCGGATCGGATCACCTATTTTGATTTGTTCTTCCGCCGCTGCCCCGACGAGGCCGGCTTTGCCATTGCCGCGGGCCTGGAGCAGATCGTGCAGTATATCCAGGATCTCCACTTCTCCCAGGAGGACATTGCCTATCTCCGGAGGCGGGGGATCTTCAGCGAGGAATTCCTGGACTACCTGGCACAGTTCCGCTTCACCGGCGACATTTGGGCAGTGCCGGAGGGAACGCCGATCTTCCCTAAGGAACCGATTATCACCGTGCGGGCGCCTGCGGCCCAGGCCCAACTCATTGAGACGTTTCTGCTGCTGAGCATCAATCATCAGAGCCTCATCGCCACCAAAGCCAACCGGGTTGTCCGGGCGGCGGAGGGACGGACGGTGCTGGAATTCGGCTCCCGCCGCGCCCAAGGGGCGGACGCCGCCATCCTGGGAGCCAGAGCCGCCTACATCGGCGGCTGCCACGGTACGGCCTGCACCATCTCCGATCAGCTCTACGGCGTGCGAGCGGGCGGCACTATGGCCCATGCCTGGGTGCAGATGTTTGACAGCGAGTACGAGGCGTTCAAGGCCTATGTACAGATGTACCCGGACAATGCCACCTTGCTGGTGGATACCTATGACACCCTCCGTTCCGGCGTGCCGAACGCCATCCGGGTCTTTAACGAGGTGCTCAGACCCCGGGGGATCACCAAGTGCGGCATCCGTCTGGACTCCGGCGATATGACCTATCTGACCAAGCAGGCCAGAAGGATGCTGGACGAGGCCGGATGGACGGAGTGCAAGATCTCCGTGTCCAACTCCCTGGACGAATATATCATCCGGGACGTGCTCCGTCAGGGGGCGCAGATCGATCTGTTCGGCGTGGGCGAACGGCTGATCACTGCCCGTTCCGAGCCTATCTTCGGCGGGGTTTACAAGCTGGCAGCGGTGGAGGAGAATGACGGCACCATTGTTCCCCGGATCAAGATCTCCGAGAACGTGGGCAAGATCACCAACCCCCATTACAAGAAGCTCTACCGGTTCTTTGCCAATGACAGCGGCAAGGCCCTGGCGGATTATCTGACGGTCTACGATGAAACGGTGGACGACACCCGGGATCTGGTGATCTTTGACCCGGATGCCACCTGGAAGACCAAGCGGATCTCCAACTTTACCGCCAAGGAGTTGCAGGTGCCCATTTTCCAGGGGGGCAAGCTGGTTTACGATCTGCCCAAGCTGGAGGACATCCGCTCCTATTGCGCCCAGCAGGTGAACAGCCTCTGGGATGAGGTCAAGCGGTTCGATAATCCCCAGACCTACTATGTGGATCTAAGCCAGAAGCTTTGGGACATTAAGTACGGCTTGCTCAGACGCAATGGCAAGTAAGCCCACGGCTGCCGGAGTCGTTGCCTTGGGAGGCGTCCTGGCGGCTCTTGCGGTGGCCGTCATGGGAATGGGCACACTGATCCCTGTGGCCACCTACGTCTGTCCCATGCTCTGCATGCTGCTGTTGCAGGTGGTTTTCAAAATCTGCGGCAGCCGGATGGCCTGGGCCTGGTACGGCGCTGTGGCGCTGTTGGCCCTGATCCTGGCAGCGGATAAGGAGGCGGCGGTGGTCTTCGCTTTTCTGGGCTACTATCCCATCCTCAAGCCCCGGCTGGAGCGCCGCCGGCTGGGTCTGCTCTGGAAAGCGCTGCTGTTCAACGGGATGACCCTGCTGGCCTACTGGCTGATGCTGCGGGTTCTGGGCCTGGAGGCGCTGGTGGAGGAATTTTCGGAAATGGGCGCCGTGCTGGGAGCGATCCTCTTGCTTCTTGGCAACGTGACCTTCTTTCTGCTGGACAGGCTCCTGGAGCGCAAGCCCGGCAGAAAACGCGGATGAGGCATACCACCGGGCGCAAAGGCCCGGTGGTTTTTGGAGGGAATTATGGAATCGGTCTGGTATCTTTACATCCTGCGCTGCAAGGACGATACCCTGTACACCGGGATTACCACCCAGGTAGACAAGCGCCTGGAAGCCCATCGCAGCGGGCATGGGGCGAAGTATACCCGGGGCAGGGGGCCGCTGGAGCTGGTCTATCAGGAGGTCTGCGCCTCTCATTCCGCGGCACTGAAGCGGGAACTGGCGGTAAAAGCCCTGAGCCGGGAGGAGAAGGAAGCCCTGATCGCAGGAACGCCGGGAGCATGAACGTTTTTTCTTCTCCGGCCACTTGACAAACGGGAAGCCGGATGGTAATATGTTCCCGTAAACGATTAGCTCGTGCTAACTGCTGCCGGAGCCACCGGCGGATGGGAGAGAGATATAGGTATGAAGACCTTGAAAGACGCAAAGATCGGTCAAACGGTGGTGGTTGCCAAGCTCCATGGGGAAGGCGCGGTGCGCCGCCGGATTATGGATATGGGCATTACCAAGAATGTGGAAGTGTATGTGCGCAAGGTAGCGCCGCTGGGAGATCCCATTGAGGTCAATGTTCGGGGCTATGAGCTGAGCCTGCGGAAGGCAGACGCGGAAATGATCGAAGTGTATTGATTCTTTCACCATATAGTTAGAAGCGGCTAATTTCGAAAGAGAGGAAGTTCTATGCAGATTCGAATTGCCTTGGCAGGCAACCCCAATTCCGGCAAGACGACACTGTTCAACATTCTCACCGGCTCCAATCAATATGTGGGCAACTGGCCCGGTGTCACGGTGGAGAAAAAGGAAGGCACCCTGAAGGGACATCCGGATGTGATCATTCAGGATCTGCCCGGCATCTATTCCCTGTCCCCCTATTCCCCGGAGGAACTGGTGTCCCGGCGGTATTTGGTGGAGGATCATCCGGACGCCATTTTGAACATTGTAGACGGCACCAACATTGAGCGCAATCTCTACCTGACCACCCAGCTGATCGATCTGGGGCATCCGGTGGTGATTGCGGTGAACATGATCGACCTGGTGCGCAAGCAGGGCGATTCCATCGACCTGGAGAAGCTGGGTAAGGCCCTGAACTGTGTCTGTGTGGAGATCAGCGCCCTGAAAGGGGAGGGCTACATGGAAGCCGCGGAGAAGGCGGTGGAGCTGGCCCGGAACCACGTCCATGGGGAAATGCCCCACGTGTTCAACGGCAGCGTTGAGCATGCCCTGGCTCACATTGAGGAATCCATCGAAGGAAAGGTTGACAGCAACTATCTGCGCTGGTATGCCATTAAGCTGTTTGAGCGGGACGAACTGGTGCGTAAAGAGGTGGGCCTGAGCGAAGACCTGCTGGATCATCTGGAAAAGCATATCACCGACTGCGAGCGGGAAATGGACGATGACGCGGAGAGCATCATTGCCGACCAGCGGTATACCTATATCGGCAATGTGGTCAGCCGGGCGGTGAAGCGGACGGCTTCCCAGCACGCCATGAGGCTGTCCGACAAGATCGACCGGATCGTTACCAACCGAATCCTGGCGCTGCCGATTTTTGTTGGCGTGATGTTTCTGATGTACGCCATTGCCATGGGAAGCTACCCCTTCTCCATCGGCACCATGGCTACGGACTGGGCCAATGATGTGCTCTTTGGCCGGTGGATCCCGGGACTGCTGGACAGCTGCCTGACAACCCTGGGGGTCAGCGGATGGCTGTATGGTCTGATTATGGACGGCATCGTGGCCGGTGTAGGCGCGGTGCTGGGATTTGTGCCTCAGATCCTGGTGCTGAGCCTGCTGCTGTCCATTCTGGAGGATGTGGGGTATATGTCCCGGGTCGCCTTCATCATGGACAGAATCCTGCGCAAGTTCGGACTCAGCGGAAAGTCCATCATCCCCATGGTCGTGGCCACCGGCTGCGGCGTACCGGGGATTCTGGCCTCCCGCACCATTGAGCAGGAGCGGGATCGGAAGATCACCGTTATGACCACCGGCTTTATCCCCTGCGGGGCGAAGATGCCCATCATCGGCCTGTTTGCCGGTGCGGTGTTCGGCAATTCTCCGCTGGTTGCCGTGTCTGCTTTCTTCATCGGTGTGACGGCTGTGGTGGCCTCCGGTGTGATCCTGAAAAAGTTCAAGTCCCTGGCTGGAAAGCCCGCCCCCTTTGTTATGGAGCTGCCTGCCTACCATCTACCCTCGGCGCGTAACGTAGCCCGGGCCACCTGGCAGCGGGGCTGGGACTTTATCCAGCGGGCTACCACCATTGTGCTGCTCAGCTCTATCGTACTGTGGTTCTTGCAAAGCTATGGCTTCGTGGACGGCGTCTTCCAGGCGGTGGAGGACAATAACATCTCCTTGCTGGCAGATGTGGGCAAGGCCATTGCTTGGATCTTCTATCCCCTGGGCTGGATGGGCGACATGGCCTGGAAGGCCACGGTTGCCACCTTCACCGGCCTGATCGCCAAGGAACAGGTGGTTATGACCTTTGGCACTCTGTACCACTATGCCGGTGAGCTCAGCGAAGCCGGTAACGAGATTTGGTCCATGGTGGCGGCGGACTTCAGCCCCCTCCGCGCTTACAGCTTTATGATCTTCAATCTGCTGTGCGCCCCCTGCTTCGCGGCCATCGGCGCCATCAGACGGGAAATGAACGATAGGAAGTGGACGGTGGGCACCATCGCCTATATGTGTGCCTTTGCCTACTGCGTTTCCCTGGTGGTGTATCAGATCGGCGGCCTGTTCACCGGGGAGACTTCTTTCAGCGTGTTCACACTGGCCGCCCTGGCCGTGCTGGCAGGGTTTGCGTACCTGCTGCTGCGTAAGAACCGCTATGCCGATACTCCGGTGAAAATCGGCGTTTCTTAAGGAAGCTCTGATGAAATCGGCAAGAGATGATGCCGAAAGATTTTGGCCCAGCCGAAAGTTCAAAAAGTGGAGGAATACTGTATGTATTTCCCACTTTTTTCAGTTGCACGGATGGGGCAAAAGATCCGACATTCAGCCGCAGACGATTTGTTCAGAGATTCCTTAAAGGAGGGGTGATATGATCCAGCTGCTCAGCAACCATTTCGGGGACATCCTGGTGCTGCTCATTTTGGGAGCAGTGGTGGGAGGAATCCTGGCACGTATGATCCGGGGCAAGGGGAAACACAGCTGCTGCGGATCCTGCCAGGGCTGTTCCCGGTCTTGCCCCTGCCACCAGGAGCAAGACTGAACGAAAGGGGCTGAAAAACTCCGATCAGGAAGGATAAGCCCTATAAAAAGTGAAAGATCCCACGCAAAAGTCAGGTAAAACGTCCTGCTTTTGCGTGGGATCATTTTGCTTAATTTTTCGTTTGGGAGCTTTTTACAGCCTCTTTTCGTTGGTGGGATCAAAGCGTGACAAGACCGGCATCCACCAGCTTTTGCAGGCTCAGCAGGATCCCCAGCTTGGCGTGGTTCCAGGTCAGACCGCCCTGGAAGTATACCGCGTAGGGCGGACGGATGGGGCCGTCGGCGGAGAGCTCGATGGAACTGCCCTGGACGAAGGCGCCGGCGGCCATAATGACCTTGTCGCTGTAGCCCGGCATGTCGGAGGGGTAGGGAACGGCGAAGGAATCCACAGGGGCCGCGGCCTGAATGCCCTTGCAGAAGGCCTCCATCGCGGCTCCGCTGCCCAGCTCCACAGCCTGGATGATATCGAAGCGTTCCTCAGACGCGCTGGGTACGCACCGGAAGCCCAGAGGCTCATAGAGGTTGGCGGCGAAGACCGCGCCCTTTTCCGCGCCGGCGACCACCGTAGGCGCCAGGAAGAAGCCCTGATACAGGGCGGGCATCAGGCCCAGATTGGCGCCCACCTCCTGGCCCAGACCGGGGGCGGAGAGCCGGTAGGCGCAGCGCTCCACGCATTGGGCAGTACCGGCAATATAGCCGCCGATGGGGGCCAGACCGCCGCCGGGGTTCTTAATCAGAGAGCCGACGGTCATGTCGGCGCCTACGTCGGAAGGCTCCATGGTTTCCACAAATTCGCCGTAGCAGTTGTCCACCATCACCAGTACATCGGGCTTGATCTGTTTGCAGAAGGCGATGAGCTGCCCGATCTGGCTGACCGAGAAGGTGGGGCGGGTGGCATAGCCCTTGGAGCGCTGAATGGTAATCAGCTTGGTCTTCTGGTTGATGCTGTTGCGAATGCTCTGGTAGTCGAAGCTGCCGTCGGGCAGCAGATCCACCTGGCGGTAGCTAACGCCGTATTCCGCCAGAGAGCAGGGGCTGGGGCGAATGCCGATAACCTCCTGAAGGGTGTCGTAAGGAGCGCCCACAGGGGAGAGCAGCTCGTCCCCGGGCAGCAGATTGGCGCTGAGAGCCAGGGCAAGGGCATGGGTGCCGCAGGTGATCTGAGGGCGAACCAGGGCCGCCTGGGTGTGGAACACATCGGCATAGACCCGCTCCAAGGTATCCCGGCCCAGGTCATCATAGCCATAGCCGGTGGTGGCGGCGAAGCAGGCGGCGCTGACTCGGTTTTTCTGCATAGCCCACAGAACCTTGGCCTGATTGTACTCGGCGGTCTGATCTATGCGGGCGAACCGCGCCCGAAGCTTTTCCAGGGCGGCTTCCCCATAGGCATAGACCGCCGGGGAGACCCCCATGGTCTGATACAGTTCCAGTAAATTTTCCATATGCTGTCGATCCTTTATAATTTCCCGGACGAACGGCGCGAAAGATAGGGAATCAGCGCTGTTTCGCCTGAATTTTCGAATATGTGCTGTGAAATTATACAGAATTCCGCCCCGGTTGTCAATACCGGGGCGGAAAAAGCGCTGATATCTCCCCAAATGCCTGGGATCAATCTCTCCTGCGGCGATTGCCGAACAGAGCGATCAGACGAAGAAGCTGAGCCAGGGACACAGCGGTGGCGGCCACATAGGTCAGCGCCGCGGCGGTCAGGGTTTTCCTGGCGCCCTTCTGCTCCTCCTGGGTCAGCAGATCTCCTTGTTCAATGGCCTGGATGGCCCGGCGGCTGGCGTTGAACTCCACCGGAAGGGTGACGAGCTGGAATATCAGAGACAGGCCAAAACAGGCGATACCCAGATACACCAGGCTGTCGGCCATATAGCTGAAGGTGGAGAACAACAGCCCCAGCAGGATCAGGGGCATAGCCAGCTTGGAGCCGAAATTGGTCACAGGTATGATGGCGGCCCGGAGCTTGATAGGGGCGTAATTCTGAGCATACTGCACCGCGTGACCCGCTTCGTGGCAGGCGACGCCGATGGCGGCGGTGGATGTGCTGCCGTAGACGCTGTTCGAAAGCCGGATCACATTGGACTTGGGGTCATAATGATCCGTCAGATTGCCGCTGACTTGCTGAATCTGCACGCCCCGGACGCCGTTGGCGGCAAGAACCCGCTGAGCGGCTTCCGCGCCGGTGATCCCCCGCCGGGAGTGCTGCTGGGAGTATTTGCGGAATGTGGAATTGACGTTGCTGCTGGCCCACAGAGACAGCAGGACGCAGGGTAGCACCAGGTAGACATAAGTCCAGTCAAAGCCGTAATAAAACATGTCATTTCCTCCAGTGATATTGATAAGCCCTCAAGGCTCCTGGGGCTCCATGGCCTGATGGAGCTGGGGAAGGATGGCGCCCTGGAAAATCAGGTTGGCCTGGGAATGCAGGGTCTGCATAGCGCCCACCGCCAGGTTCAGCTGTAGCTGCCCGGGCATGTACAGATCCTGGTCGAAGATAAACTTGACCTCCTTATCCTGGACGCCGTTGCGTTTGACCATACCGGGGCCGGCATGGAGCTTGACCCGGCAGCCGCCCCGGAGATTCAGCTCCGCGTCCACGCTGCATCGGGTGGAGGCGGACTCCTGGATATCCTCCTCCGCCAGAGGGCCTAAATAGCAGGGGGCGATCAGATCCCGGAAGGGAACGCCCTCCAATCCCAGCTGGGAGCGGGAGATAAAGTTGACGTAGCGAAGACCCACCCGCTCAAAATAGGCGGGCTTGTAGACCTGGATGAAGGCGGCCAGGGGCTTGTCCAGCTTGCCGGCAAAATCCTCCCAGCAGGTATACCGGCTGCAGCTCAAGCTGATAAAGGTGCCGGTGAGATTAATTCGCCAGGCACCGTCGGCAGAGGAAAACTGATAATTGGTCACGGCGGCCTGATTTTGTAGGGTCATATTTCCAGGGGTGCCGGTAATCTTGGGCGCGGGTACCTCCTGGCGGCGAAGGAACTGGGGGAAATCGGCCCGGATGGCCTCCTGAAAAGCCACAGGCTCTTTGGACGCAATGGACAGAATCTCGGGAAACCGCAGTTGGCAGATCACCTCCGCCAATTGATGGGTGCGGTAGATACATCGCTGCTTGTGAACGAACATAGCCATTCCTCATTTTTTGCAGAATTTATATTTTTATTATAGCCCGAACCAGGAGGAAAGGCAAGTGGGCGCAGATGGGCAAAAATGAGCTTTTTGTAAACTTTTCGCCGGAATGCCCGGAAGCGCTGGGTTTTTGCAGTGGAAATCCATGGGGCAATGTGATATACTGATGAGGCTTGGCGGCCCAGGATGCCGCCCGGCTGAGACAGGAGTGAGACTATGCATTACGCGTCCATTAAAAATCGCGACATTGCCAACGGCCCCGGCGTTCGGGTCAGCCTGTTTGTCTCCGGCTGCACCCATCGCTGCCCCGGGTGCTTCAACGAGGTCGCCTGGGATTTCGCATACGGCCAGCCGTTTACCCGGCAGACCGAGGATGCCATCCTGGAAATGCTCCGGCCCTCCTATATCCGGGGACTGACCTTGCTGGGGGGAGAGCCCTTTGAACCGCAGAACCAGGGGCCGATTGTGGAGCTGTTGCGCCGGGTGAAAAAGGAGTTGCCGGAGAAAAGCATCTGGGCCTTTTCCGGCTATCTGTTTGACAAGGATATTCTTTCCGGGCGGCTGGGGGATACCCGGGAGTATTTGCGCTATCTGGATGTGCTGGTGGACGGGCCGTTCATCCGGGAGAGGAAGAACCTGGCCCTGCGGTTCCGTGGCTCGGATAATCAGCGGCTGATTGACGTACCGGCTTCCCTGGCCGCCGGAAAAATTGTGCTTTGGCAGGACTGGCAGGGAGAAAAAGGAGGTTTACACCAATGAATGTTGTACGAGTAAAGCAATTGCGCCCCGGGGCCATGTTGCCCGCTTACGGCACCGCGGAAGCGGCGGGGGCGGATCTGTACGCCTGCCTGGAGGAGGCTGTGACCATCCAGCCGGGGCAGACGGCGTTTATCCCCACAGGCATCGCTTTGGAGGTGCCCAGAGGCTGTGCGGGCCTGGTGTACGCCCGCAGCGGTATGGCCTGCAAGCGGGGACTGGCCCCGGCCAACAAGGTAGGCGTGGTGGACAGCGACTACCGGGGCGAGATCCTGGTGGCCCTGTATAACCACGGGCAGCAGCCCCAGCGGGTGGAGCATGGGGAGCGCGTTGCCCAGTTTATCATCACCCCGGTGCTGACGCCGGCCTATGAACTGGCCCAGGAGTTGTCCGACACCGCCAGGAACACCGGGGGGTTTGGTTCTACCGGAAAATAATCGGCGGTTTTCATAAAACGCTTGCAAAGATTTGGTAAAAATTCCCGTGAATTTGTGCCTATACTTTTAACGAAAGATTCCGTATAATGATGCTATGCCTGTTTTGGCAACTACAAACAGAGAAAATTAGGAGTCATATATGGAAATATTCAGTGCCATTATCCAACTTTTGGGCGGCCTGGCGATGTTTCCATGACCATCTCCGAAACCGGAGCGGAAGTCATGGTTCTTTCTTGGTTCTAAATAAA
>CALWXQ010000023.1 GCA_944385545.1 uncultured Oscillospiraceae bacterium
TCGCTTTCGCTTAAACAATCCATGTTTGTTCAAGGTGTTTCATCGTCTTCGCGTTATTCAATTTACAAGGTACAGCCGTTCGTTTCAGGCTCCATTCAGTTGCCCGTAGCGAACTTTTATAGTTTAGCACATTCTGTCGAACTTGTCAAGAACTTTTTCAAGTTTTTTCATGTTTTTTGAGAAGTGCTTGTTGCGCTCCAGGTTTTCACCGTTCATCACGCAACTTTTTTAATATACCATACCAGCTTCCGCTTGTCAAGAATGATTTCCTTGCTTGCTTTGCTGTTTTGGTATCTCCGGCCACCCTGCTGGACAGCTTGCATATCTTAGCACCTTAAGCACCGTTTGTCAAGCACTTTTTCCAAAAATCGACACGCTTTTTTGTTGGTTTTTACTAACGTTTATTTGTCCACAGCTGGCGGACAAAACCCTCATTCCCGGCTGGAAAGCTGGCCGCTGATCTCTGTCAGGGCGTCCCCGGCGTCTATACTGCTTTCTTCCCGGCGGGCAAGATCTCCCAAGCTGACCATCCCGCACAGCCGTCCGTTGTCCAGCACCGGCAGCCGCCGGATCTGCGCCCTGCCCATGACGCCCGCAGCCAGGGACGCGTCCATGTCCGGTTTGCCGAAGATCACGTTGGCTGTCATTACTTCCCCCACCGTGGTGGAAACCGGCGAGCGCCCCGCCGCCAGACACCTGGTAACAATGTCCCGGTCTGTCACCAGGCCGCACACCCTGCCGTCGCTGCCACACACCGGCAGGGCGCCGATGTTATACCGGGACAGGGTTCTGGCCGCCACCGCCACGGATTCGTCTGGGTGGATGCGGATCACTGGATTGGTCATAATTTCACGAAGCTTCATAGTTATCCCTCCTGGGGAAAGTATTGGCACTTCCCCAGGGGATTATACAACGGAAAAAGCGGCTCCGCAGCGCAGTGCCGCAGAGCCGCTTGGCAGGCGTCTTCCCTATGGAACCTCTGAGGAAACCGGCAAAATCGGATGCCGTGAGATTTTACTGCCGCCGATGGATTCAGAGGCTTCCGATACATACACTCAGCAGAGCTTGGCGCCGGCGGGGATGGCGTCGTCCAGGATCACCAGATTCAGCTTTTCCTCCCCCTTTTCGGTGTGGACAGCGGACAGGAGCATGCCGCGGCTTTCTCTGCCCATCATCTTCCGGGGCGGCAGATTGGTGATGGCTACCAGGGTCTTGCCCACCAGCTCCTCGGGCTTGTAGAACTTGGCAATGCCGGAGAGGATCTGCCGGTCGGTGCCGGAGCCGTCGTCCAGTGTGAACTGCAAAAGCTTGTCGCTCTTTTTCACATTGACGCAGTCCTTGACCTTCACCGCGCGGAAGTCACTCTTGCAGAAGGTGTCAAAGTCCACGTTCTCCTGGGCGTATGGCTCGATCTCCAGAGCGGGCAGCTGCTCCTTGGCCTTTGCCTGTCTGAAGGCGTCGATCTGTTCCATCTTTTTCACAGGATCCAGTCGGGCAAACAGGATCTCACCGGCACCCACCTTGCCCCCGGGAACCAGCCCGCCGAAGGAAGCCAGGCTCTCCAAGCCGCCGTTTTCAACGTTCACTTGGGCCAGGATCCGGTCAGAGGTATCCGGCAGGAAGGGCTTCAGGGCGATGGCCGCGAAGCGGATAGCCTCCAGCAAATTGTACAGCACGGTACCCAGCCGGGGCTTGGTCTGCTCGGACTTTGCCAGAACCCAGGGCATGGTTTCGTCGATATATTTGTTGGCCCGGCGGAGCAGAACGAATATCTCGTCCATGGCGTCGGCCACCTTCAGCTGATCCATCTTCTCCGCCACCTTCCCCGGCATAGCCAGGGCGACGGCCTTCAGTTCGTCATCCACCGCCTCCGCGGCAGTGGGCTGCTGGATGACGCCCTCAAAGTACTTATTGTTCATGGCGATGGTGCGGTTCACCAGGTTGCCCAGAATGTTGGCCAACTCGCTGTTCACCCGCTCGATAATCAGTTCATATGTCATAATGCCGTCGGCGGCGAATGGGATCTCATGGAGCACGAAGTAGCGCACCGCGTCCACACCGAACAGTTCTACCAGATCATCGGCATAGATCACATTGCCCAGGCTCTTGGACATTTTATCCCCCTTCACCAACAGCCAGGGATGGCCGAAAACCTGCTTGGGCAGAGGCTCGCCCATGCTCATCAGGAAGATGGGCCAGTAGATGGTGTGGAACCGGACGATGTCCTTGCCGATCAGGTGCAGATCCGCGGGCCAGAACTTCTTATAATGCGCGTCGTGGTTTCCATCGGGATCATAACCGCAGAAGGTGATATAGTTGCTCAGGGCGTCCAGCCACACATAGCTCACATGGCCGGGAGCGAAGTCCAGAGGCACGCCCCAGGTGAAGCTGCTGCGAGAAACGCACAGATCCTGCAATCCCGGCTTGAGGAAGTTGTTCACCATTTCATTCTTCCGGCTTTCCGGCTGGATGAATTCCGGATGCTCCTCAATATGCTTCATCAGCCGGTCGGCGTACTTGCTCATGCGGAAGAAATAGGCCTCCTCCTCCGCGTCCACGCATTCCCGGCCGCAATCGGGACACTTGCCGTCCACCAGCTGGCTCTCGGTCCAGAAGGACTCACAGGGCGTGCAGTACTTGCCCACATATTTTCCCTTGTAGATGTCCCCCTTTTCGTACATCCGGCGGAAGATCTTCTGCACCTTGCTCTTATGCTCCGGATCCGTGGTACGGACGAACCGGTCATAGGTGGTGTTCATCAGATCCCAAATACCCTTGATCTGGCCCGCCACCTTATCCACATACTCCTGAGGGGTGATCCCGGCGGCTTCCGCCTTCTGCTGGATCTTCAGGCCATGCTCGTCGGTGCCGGTTTGAAAGTACACGTCATAGCCCTGCTGCCGCTTGTAGCGGGCAATGGCGTCAGCCAGTACGATCTCGTAGGTGTTGCCGATGTGGGGCTTGGCGGATGTATAGGCGATGGCCGTAGAAATATAATAGGGTTTCTTTTCCGTCATGTTTCTTCCTCCTAAAGATAAAAAATCACCCTCGGACTGCTCCAAGGGCGACAGAGTTGACGCGGTACCACCTTGCTTTACAGTGGATTCCCACTGCCTCATGGGATCGATAACGGGATCTCCCGGGGCCTCCTACCTATCGAAAGCCCGGCTCCAAGGCCATGTTCCCCTTCCGCTCACCGTGCCCCCTCCCACCTAACGGGGCTCTCTGACCGGCGGCCGCAAAGGGTACTCTCCTTTTCACAGCTTTTGCCAATATATCAAAAGCATTATAACCCGGATGTGTCCTTTTTGTCAACACCCAATCCCCAAATCAGCCTTCTTTCCGGGTCAGCCACAGGGCCACCGCCACGGCGCTGACGCCGCCGGCCAGCTTCCCGACGATCATGGGGCCGATCATTTCCGGGGCGAACCCGGCGGTGAAACCCAGGTGATCTCCAAATACAAAGGCCGCCGACACCGCGAAGGCCACATTGACCACCTTTCCACGGTAGTTCATATCCTTGAGCATACCGAAGGCGGCAATGGAATTGGCCAGGCTGGCGATCAGTCCCGCCGCTGCCGCGTCGTTGACACCCAGATGCCGTCCGGCCGCCATCAGCGGCCTTCGCAGCAGCCGGGTAATGACCAGCACCAAGGGGAACGCCCCCGCCAGCACAATGGCGATGGTTCCCACAGTGGCAAATCCCTCTGAAATGGGCGCCATGCCGGGGATCACGGCAAAGCCTGTCAGGGCCTCCACAATGGAGGCCGCCAGCCCCAGGGTCACCACTGCCACCACCACCTTGCCGAAGACGGTAAACCCCCGAACCATTGCTCCCTCTGCCCGCCACAGTCCCAGGGCGATGAGAGCGGCAATGAGCACAATGGGGGTCAGATTCCGCAGCACCATTCCCAGGCCGAACCCCGCCGCCAGGCCTCCCGCCAGGATCCCCAGAGGAATGGTAACCATGCCGCAGAGCACCCCCTTGGCCAGTGCCGGACGATCTGCCTCTTTTAAGATCCCCATGGCTACAGGAATGGTGAACACCACCGTAGCGCCCAGCATAGACCCGGTGATCACGCCTCCCAGCAGCGCCGCCTGGGGATCCGCGGTCAGCTCCGCCGCCAGAGGGCCGCCGCCCATGTCGCAGGCCAGAATGGTACCAGCGAACATAGCGGGATCCGCGCCCAGGAAGGTATAGAGGGGCACCACCACCGGCTTGAGTACATTTGCCAGCACCGGAGCCAGTGCCACGATCCCCACCATAGCCAGGGCCAGGGAGCCCATGGCCAGGATCCCTTCCTCAAATTCCTTTCCCAGCCCCCACCGGTTGCCGCAAATCCGATCCAGCGCTCCCAGTACTCCGAAGCCCGCCATGACCGCAATGAGTATTTCATGAAACGACATACTTGCCTCCCCGGGTCATCCGGGCTTTTTCGCCCGTTCTCCATCCACGATGGCTACCACAGCGGCGTCTACCGGGGCGTCCATGCAGTACCGGGAGGCCACGGTGCCGGTGGCCAGCAGCACCCGGTCGCCGGTACCGGCGCCAACCTGGTCAGCCGCCACAATCTCCTGGCCGCAGCTTTCCACCACCAGAAAAGTCTGTCCCTGCAAGCAAGGCGCCTTTCGGGTGGCCCAGATCGAGCCAATGACAGTTCCCACTTTCATTTCGTTCCCTCCATAATTTCCTTTGCCAGAGGCGTCAGCACCGCCCCGGGGCTGACGCCTCGGCCGGTGCTGCGCAGGAGCCTGGCTTCCTCGGCGGTGACCAGCTTCTTCCGCCCCCCGTCGGTGAACAGGACTCCCCAATTCTTCAGCTCCCGCTGGGCCGCGGTCAGGCTTCCTGCCAAAGCCCGGTTTTTCGGCGATTCCGGCAGCCCGGGAGTATACAAATATACCTGCTTCCCCTCCGCCAGGGCCTCCAGCACCTGTTCCTCCCGGAACCGCAGCAGCCGGGACAGGCTCAGCGAACCGATGACCACCGCCTCATAGGGCTTCTCCGAGACGTAGGCATAGCCCAATTCCCGATCCGGCTCCCTGCCGATGAGCAGCGCCCGGATCATAGCAGGATCCTCCCCAGGTCGCCCTTGCGAAAGCCGCAGGCATTGGCCTCGTCAAAGTCCAGGTGGACATAGGGAGCAAAATCCTCCCGGACGCGCACCACCACGCCGCCGAAAACCACCGGCCGGTGGGTATAGGCTTGCAGCCGCACCACCTGCTTGTCCCGGACGCCGAAGCGCCGGGCGTCCTGGGGCCGCAGATGGATGTGCCGCTGGGCGGCTATGACCCCCTCAGAGAGGGTCACCCGGCCATTTTCACCCACCAGCACCGCTCCGGGACTCCCCTGGACATCCCCGGACTGGCGCACCGGGGCGTCGATGCCCAGGGTCTTTCCGTCGGTCAGGGAGATCTCCACCTGAGCCTCCCCCCGCTCCGGGCCAAGCACCGCCACGTTTCGCAGCTCCCCCTTGGGGCCAATCACCGTCACGCGCTCGTTGGCCAAAAACTGCCCTGGCTGGGACAGGGGCCGCCGTTCTGTCAGCGAATGGCCGAACAAGGTTTTCGCCTGCTGGGCCGTTACATGGACATGCCGGCCGGAGGCCTCTATCTCCACAAACAGCCGTCCGGTGAGAGCCTCCACCAAACTGTCCAATTCCCGTGGTTCCATAGCCGCCTCCTATCCCAAACGCTCCAGAATTTTCTCCGTCAACAGCTCCACCAGCTGCGAATCCGCCGCCTTCGGCTCCGGCGGCGCCGCTTCCTCCGTCCGCGTCCCCCAAGCTACCCGGCGGATGTTGATCAGATCCATGGGGGAGATGTTGTTGGAGGACGAGCTGCCTCCCACCGCGCCGCAGCCCAGGGTCAGGGCCGGGAACAGACCGGTGGTGGCGCCGATGCCTCCCAGGGCCGCCGGGGTATTCACCAGGAACCGGGATACAGGGATTTTCTCGGCAAAGCGCCGGATCACCCGCTCCTCCCGGGCGTGGATGGCAAAGGTGTGGCCGCTGCCCTCATAGGTCAGCACTTCCATGCTTTTTTCCAGCACCGCATCCTCGCTGTCCATGACGAACAGCGCCAGCACCGGGCAGAGCTTTTCCATGGTGTAAGGCCGGGTCGGCCCCGCCTCCTGCTCCCGGGCCACCAGGATCCTCGTCTGGGGCGGCACGGAAAAGCCCGCCATTTCCGCCAGCTCCAGGGCCGTCCTTCCCACGATCCGGGGATCCAGCCCTCCGGTGGGGCGGAACAGCAGCTTGCCCAATCGCCCCGCCTCCCGGCTGTCCATGAAGTAAAAGCCCAGCCGGCGGCCCTCCTCCAGCACCTGCCCCTCCAAAGGCTTCTCCACCACGATGCTCTGCTCGGAAGCGCACACCGTACCGTTGTCAAACGTCTTTGACCGCAGGATGCATTCCATAGCCTTCGCCACATCGGCGCTGTGATGGATATAAGCAGGGCCGTTCCCGGCTCCCACGCCGATGGCAGGCTTTCCCGAGGAGTAAGCCGCCTTCACCATCCCCGGCCCGCCGGTGGCCAGAATCAGCCGCACCTGGGGCGCGGCCATCAGCTCCTGGCACCCTGCCAGCGCCGGTATGCTCAGGCAGGACACCGCCCCCTTGGGCGCTCCCGCCTGCTCCGCCGCCTCCGCCAGGATCCGGGCAGCCTCCCGGGTGCAGCCTGCCGCCTTGGGATGGGGAGAGAACACAATGGCGCTGCCGGTTTTCAAGGCGATCAGGGTCTTATAGCACACCGTGGAGGTGGGGTTGGTGCTGGGGACAATGGCGGCGATCACCCCCACAGGCACTGCGATCTCCCAGAGTCTGGCCTTTTCGTCTTTGTTCAGGATCCCCACGGTTTTCATCCCCCGGATGGCCTTGGCCACCGTTTCCGCGGCAAAACGGTTTTTTGTGATCTTATCCGGCACGTTTCCAAAGCCCGTCTCCTTCACCGCCAGCTCCGCCAAAGCCCGGGCCTCCCGGGCGAAAGCCGCCGCTGCCGCCTCTACCACGGCATCCAGCCTGGCCTGATCCATGCCGGCCAGCTGCCGCCGAGCCTCCTGCGCCTGCTTTGCCAGTGTTCTCGCCTCCTGCCGGGCGGCCAGATCCTTGTCAAATTCCATCGTTTCTCCCTCTTTCCCCGGCAGATGGTTCCTAGAACAGCAAGCTGGAACCGTCCCCCGCTTTCTTGGTCAAATGCCCGTTCTCCACAAATCCCATCTTCTCCAGCCACCGCTGGAATTCCGGGATGGCGGTCTTCCCCGTCAGCTCCCGCAGAGCCGCCGTCTCCCGGAAGCCGGTGGTCTGATAGTTGAGCATAATGTCGTCCCCGTGGGGGATCCCCATAAAATAATTGCACCCGGCCATGGTCAGCAAAGCCGCCAGATTTTCAATGTCGTTCTGATCCGCCTTCATATGGTTGGTATAGCAGCAGTCACAGCCCATGGGAATGCCGGTAAGCTTGCCCATGAAGTGGTCCTCCAATCCCGCCCGGGTGACCTGTTTCGCGTCGTACAGGTATTCCGGCCCAATGAAGCCCACCACCGTATTGACCAGGAAGGGAGAAAACCGCTTGGCAAAGCCATAGCACCGGGCCTCCATGGTCACCTGATCCGTATCAAAGTGGGCGTCGGAAGACAGCTCCGAGCCCTGGCCGGTTTCAAAGTACATCACATTGGGGCCTTGGGCCGTGCCTTCCTTCAACAGCAGCTGCCGGGCCTGGTCCAGGGTCTCGGCGGTGAAGCCGAAGGCCTCGTTGCCCTTCTGGCTCCCGGCGATGGACTGAAAGATCAGATCGCAGGGCGCCCCCTCCCGCACCGCCTTCATCTGGGTGGTGACGTGGGCCAGCACACAAATCTGGGTGGGGATCTGCCAGTGCTCCCGGATCTGCTGGAACCGGCGCAGGATCTTTCCCACCTGCTCCGGGGAGTCCGTCACCGGGTTCAGTCCGATCACCGCGTCCCCCGCCCCGAAGCTCAGCCCCTCCAATACGGAAGCGGTGATGCCGTCGGGATCGTCGGTGGTGTGGTTGGGCTGCAAGCGGCAGCTCAGGGTGCCGGACAGGCCAATGGTGGTGTTGCAGTGGGCGGTGACGGTGATTTTTGCGGCGGCGTAGATCAGATCCAGATTGCTCATCAGCTTGCACACCGCCGCCACCATTTCCGCCGTCAGCCCCCGGCTGATCCGGCGGATGTCCGCCCCGGTGGTTTCCTCCGCCAGGAGCCACTCCCGAAGCTGGGCCACTGTCCAGCCCCGGATCTGCCGGTACACCGGCTCGTTTACGTCATCCTGAATGATCCGGGTAACCTGGTCGTCTTCATAGGGTACCGCCGGGTGCTCCCGCAGATCCCCCAGGGTCAGCGCCGAGAGCACCACCTTGGCGGCAATTCGCTCCTGGGCGGATTCCGCCGCCAGTCCCGCCAGAGCGTCGCCGGTCTTTTCCTCATTGGCCTTGGCCAGCACCTGCTTAATATCCCGGAAGCTGTATGTTTTTCCCAGGAGGGTGGTTTTCAGTATCATAGGCTTCATCCTTTTTCCGCCGGGAAGCCCCCTTGGGGCAGCTTCCCGGATTTTTGCTGTACCATGAGAATATAGAGCATGCTGCTCATGCGGTTCAGCGCCTCCATCAGATCCTGGCGGCAGGGTTTCCCCTCCCGCCGGGGAAATGCCTCCACCGCCGCCAGCTCCGCCTCCCGGGCGGCGCACCTGGCCCGGTTCAACTGGGCCAAAACCGGCCCGTCCGCGGCGCCGGGCATAAAATGGGGCTGGCCGTAGTAGTCCTGCGGAAATTGGCTGTGCCGCCGCAGCTGCTCCCGGTCAAGGCCGCACAGGGTATTCCAGGCAAGGGGCTGATCCAGCACCTCGCAGCGCAGGATCTGCCGCGCCAGGGCCAGCACCTCCCCCACCGGCGCTTCCAACGCCTGATCCGCCAGTTGGCAAAGGATCAGCTCCGCCTGCAAGCTGTCCAGCTTGCCCCGGAAGCGGATCCGGGGGTGGTCTTTTCGCACCAGCACATCCCCGTACAGATGGGTCATGTCCTCGGGCTTCTCCTCCAGATAGCCGCCCTCCAGCAGCCGGTACCGCTGGGGCGCCGCCTGGGAGGCAGGCAGGATTTCGATCCGCTCCCGGTTGAGAAAATCCCGGGCGGCGCTGGTGAGCTGATCCCCTTTTCTCAGATAGAACACCCGCTTGCCGTCCCGGTTGCGGATATTGTCCCGCGCCGCCGTCTGATCAAAGAGCATGGCTTACTTGGCGGCAGGGGGCGTCTGGCTCAGCCGTCCCTTGGGCAGAATGGCGTCCACCTCCATATGGGGCCGGGCAATGACGTGAACGGAGATCAGCTCTCCCACCTTCTCCGCCGCGGCGGCTCCCGCGTCGGTGGCCGCTTTCACAGCGCCCACGTCTCCGCGCACCATCACCGTCACCAGGCCGCCGCCTACCTGCTCCTTGCCTACCAGCTGCACGTTGGCGGACTTGACCATGGCGTCCGCCGCCTCGATGGCCCCTACCAGGCCCTTTGTTTCGATCATACCCAGAGAATTCGTATCCATTGTTTGTCCATCCTTTCTCACTTATGGCGTTACCTCCGCTGCCCCGCCAGGGGATCCGCCGCCACTTCCGCCACCGCCGCGGCAAAGGCGGCGCAGGCGGCGTCACAGGCGCTTTGGGTGCCCGATAGCAGACCTCCTCCGAAATTGGTCTCGCTGGGCGGGGCGTATAGTTTACATAATCTCACGTCCGCCGCTTTCAGCGCCGCGTCCAGGGCGTACATCCCCTCCAGAGGCGGGGCGATGAGATAGGCCAGGGCCGTCCCCGGCGGAATCTTCGCCTCTCCCGCCAGAAAGGTGCCTACGCTGCTAACAGTGTGCGCAAGATAGGGCACTCTATTCACTTCCTGGAAGCCCACCCGTGCCAATTGGGCCAGGGCCGCCTCCATACCGCTTCGCACCGCCCCGGGAGTCCGGGCCGCCAGGATCCCGATGACCTCCCCGGCGTTGGGGGTGGAGGCATTGGACGCCCCGGCATAAAAGCTGCGGCCGTAGGCCACCTCCACCTCCGCCGCCTTGGTGGCGGCGTCCAGGGCAATGTAGGTGGCGTCGTCGCAATCGGTGGTGAGCAGGCCCAGAGACGGATACCCCTCCGGAGCCCCCAGCTGCCGGCACAGCCCGGGGCTGGCGTTGGCCAGATACCGTACCGCCAGCACATTTACCGGGATCATGCGCCGGCCCCCTTGGTCAGCTCCACACCGGAGACCTTCTTTTCCAGAATGGTCTGGATCAGCCCGGCGATATGCGCGCCGGCCTCCACCGCCGGGGTGCCCTGGGCGTGGATGTTGGATACCACCGTCCTGGCAGACTCCGATACTCCGGTATGGGGCCGGTAGGTGATATAAGCGGACATGCTCTTATCCGTCACCAGGCCCGGCCGTTCTCCCACCAGCATGCACACCAGCTCGCAGCCGGTCACATCCCCGATGGCGTCCCCTGCCCCTACCCGGCAGTAGCGGACAAAAATGGGGGTCCCCGGATCGATGGAGCGAAGCTTCAGGCCTTCCTTCATGGCCTCCATGCAGTCCATGGCGTTGGCTTCAATGGCGGCGGAGCTGAGCCCGTCCCCAATGACGATCTGCACCCGGGGCTTCTGGGGCAGACTGGCGCGGATCGTCTGCTGGGTCTTATGGTCAAAACGCCGCCCCTTATCCGGCCGGGTGAGGTACTCGTCCTTATCACGGCACTGGGTCTGCACCTCGATCATGCCGTTCTTCGAAGCAAACTCCCGGCTGACCTGGGAAAACACCGCGTCCTGGGCGGCGGCGTGATCCGCCCGGAACCGGAGCATGGTCAGGGTTCGATACCTGCTCCCGGCCTTGCCGCAGCCCAGGCGGGCGGGTGTTCGCTCCTTGAGCCTGCGAAAAGCCTCCCCGTTTGCCGGGTCCTCCACCAGATACAGCTTCCGCAGATCCAGCCGGGTCACATCGGGGACGAAATCTCCGTCTTCATAGCCGGTGGGCTTCTGCTCCGGCTGGGGCGCCGCAGGGCGGTAGTCTCCGCCTTTCGCCAACGGCTCCGGCCCCATCCCCTGTAAGATCTCCGCCACCATGGCGGCCAATTCCTGTTTGTTCATAGCTCTCTCCTTGCTCGATCCTGGAATACCAATGTTTTCACCACCACCGGAAACGCCTGACCCACCGGCCCGGCAATGTCCAGGTAGCTTCCCTCCCCCGGCTTCACCCGGTCGATGCAGAGGATCCGGGCGTTTGGAGGAAGCCTGACCGCCAAGGCCTGGCCCAAGGCTTTCGCCATATCCTGCTCCAGGCACACCAGGGCTTCCTCCCCCAGCCGGGGAATCAGCGATTCCGCCAGAGCCGTCACTTGGGCATAGGAAGGAGCCTTCAGCCCCGGCAGGGCCAGCACCGCCGGGCCGTCCCGGCGCTCCGGCAATTCCCGCACCACCGGCAAATTTTTTAACGGGAAGGGAATGTTCTGGCAGTACACCGTGCTCCCGGACAGCTGGGTGCTGTGGCATCCCGCGCCGATCACCGTGGCCCGGATGGTCTGGGCTCCCAGAACATACTCCCCCCGGCACAGGCGGCTGGCTTTGATGGCCTGCCCCAGCTCCGGCCCCATATCTCCGAAGACCAGCCAGGGATGCTCCCGCTCCACGCAGTCCGCCACTCCGCCGGAGAAGGAGAGCACCACCGTCTGCTTGGGCGGCGTCCAGGGCTTTGCCGCCTCCCGGGTGGAAAGCGCCGTCAGCAGCTCGTCCGCCGGACGCAGACCCGCCGCCATTTCCAAAGCCCGCGCCAGAAGCGCCGCCACCTTCCGGAAGGTTTCCCGATCCGCCGTGTCCCCTGCCTTCACCGGGCACAGCCCCGCCAGCACCGGGGAAACGTAGCTGACCCTGCCATTCCCGTCCGCCTTAATCAGCCGCCCGCCTATGTTGAGGCAGCCGGTGGCCAGGACTGCCCCGTCCCGGAGCAGGCACAGGTTGGAAGTCCCCCCGCCGATGTCCATGTGGAGCACATCTTTTCCCAGCTTCCGGGACAGTTCCTCCGCCCCGGCGCCTTTCGCCGCCAGGACGCTCTCCAAATCCGGCCCGGCAGCGGCCACCACAAAGTCCCCAGCCAGATCCGACAGCGCCTCCAGAACCGCCCGGGCATTTTCCTTTCGGCTGGTCTCCCCGGTGACGATGACCGCCCCGGTGTCCACATCGTCCCGGGTAATCCCCGCCTTCTGATACTCCCGCTCCACCAGGCGGCGCAGTGCCGGGGCGTCCATGCGGTTTTCATCCAGCAGCGGGGTAAAATGCACCGGACTTTGGTAAAGCAGCCGGCGGCTGACAATCTCCATTTCCGGCACGGCAAAGCCCGAGGCCCGGTTCTCAATGACCAGCTCCGAAAGCACCAGCTGGGTGGAGGTGGTTCCCACATCCAGTCCCAGGCTGCGCAGCCGCTCAGACACGCCCGGTCACCTCCTCCAGGATCCGGCGAACCAGGAAGTCGTCGGCGTCCAACGGGTTGGTCTTACAGCAGGGATCCGCCAGAGCCGCCTTGACAATGGCGTCCACATTCCGCCACACCGCCCGGGGATCCACCCCCGCCTGGGTCAGCGTCTCCGGCAGGTTCAGCTCCCGGCGCAGGCGGATCAGGCCGTTTTTCAGGTTCCGCAGGGCAATGGCATCGGCGCTGCCCCCCATCCCCGCCGCCCGGGCCAGCTCCGCGTATTTTCGCCCCACGGCGTGGGCGTTGCAGCTAACCACCGCCGGGAGCAGAATGGCGTTGAGCCGTCCGTGGGGCACATGAAACATGCCGCCCAAGCTGTGGGACATGGCGTGGCACAGGCCCAGCCCCGCCTGGGTGAAGGCCATACCCGCCATGGTGGCTGCCAGATGCACCTTCAGCCGCACTTCCGTCCGTCCGGCGTAGGAAGCGGGCAGGGCGGCATAGGCGCTGCTGAAGGCCTCCCGGGCATATAGGTCGGAAATGGCCCCGGCGTTTTTTGCCCCGTAGGCCTCCACCGCGTGGGTCAGCACATCGAAGCCCGTCTCCGCGATCAGAGGCTTGGGCAGATCTCGCAGCAGCTCGCTGTCCAGGATCGCCACATCCGGCCGCAGCCGGGGATCTACCAGGGGGTGCTTCACCCGGTCATGGGTCAAGATGGCAAAGTCCGTCACTTCCGACCCGGAGCCGGAGGTGGTGGGGATGGCCACCAGCGGGTACGATCCCTTGGCAAAGTAGGCCATGGCCTTGGCGCAGTCCAGGGTGCTCCCCCCGCCCAAAGCCACCAGCAAATCCGGGCCGAAGGCCTTCAGTCTGGCAGTCCCCTCCGCCACCTGCTCCACCGTGGGATCCGGCCGGATCTGATCAAAGTAAGCCGTCTCGGCGCACCCGGCGGCCTGGGCCACCATCCGGGCCTGACCGTTTTTCATAAAAAAGGGATCCAACACCAGAAACAGCCGCTTTCCGCCGAAATTCTTCAGCGCCGCCACCGCTCCGGAGCCGGAAATGATTTTTGTCCTGCAAAAAAATTCCTCCACGTCTCAAGTCCCCCATTCCGCCGCGTTTCGGAACTAGTATTTCCCAAGGTTTGTAAATCATGTGCTTTCCGTGAAAAATGTTCCTGTCCCGGAAATCCCGGACAGGAACGGCTCTGCAGATATTTCTTTATCATTTTAAATTCTATCTTGATATTTTTCAATGATAATAGTACAATAGGGGCATTGATGCTCCCGGCATCCGGGGCCGACGCAACCCAAAACCCGTATCCGCCGCTCTGGCCGGGAGGTCTTTCAAGAAAGGAACTGGTAACTATGTGTGGAATCGTAGGCTATACAGGCATTCACCAAGCGGCCCCCATTTTGCTGGATGGATTGACCAAGCTGGAATACCGGGGCTATGACTCCGCCGGTCTGGCGGTGCGAAACGGCGAGGCCCAGGTAGAGGTGGTCAAGGCCAAAGGGCGGCTGAAGACCCTGGCGAAGAAAACCAACGGCGGCGAGACCCTGTCCGGCACCTGCGGCATCGGCCATACCCGCTGGGCCACCCACGGCGAGCCTTCGGAAGACAACGCCCACCCCCATTGCAGCGATGACTATAATGTGGTAGCGGTGCACAACGGCATCATCGAGAACTATCAGGAGCTGAAGCTGAAGCTGACCAAGAAGGGCTACAAGTTCTATTCCCAGACGGATACCGAGGTCGCCGTAAAGCTGGTGGACTACTATTATAAAAAGTATTTGGGCACCCCGGTGGACGCCATCAATCACGCCATGGTGCGGATCCGCGGCTCCTACGCCCTGGCGGTGATGTTCCGGGACTATCCCGGGCAGGTGTACGTGGCCCGGAAGGACAGTCCCATGATCCTGGGCATCAACGAAGACGGGGCCTACCTGGCCTCCGACGTTCCCGCCATTCTGAAATATACCCGCACCGTTTACTATATCGGCAACCTGGAGATCGGCCGTCTGGAGCGGGATCGGCTCACCTTTTATAACCTGGACGGCGACGAGATCCAGAAGGAGCCTACCCAAATCCGCTGGGACGCCGAGGCGGCGGAGAAGGCCGGCTATGAGCACTTCATGATGAAGGAGATCCACGAGCAGCCCAAGGCCGTGGCAGATACCCTCAATTCCGTGATCCGGGACGGCAGCATCGACCTGGGCGGCATGGGCTTGACTTCTGAGCTGCTCCGGGGGGTGCGGCAGATCTACATTGCCGGCTGCGGGTCTGCCTATCACGCCGGCGTCGCCGCCCAATATGTCATAGAGGATCTGGCAAAGATCCCGGTGCGGGTGGAGCTGGCCTCGGAGTTCCGCTACCGCAACGTGCTGCTGGATCCGCAGGGGCTGGTCATCGTCATCAGTCAGTCCGGGGAAACCGCCGATTCCCTTGCCGCCCTACGGGAGGCCAAGGGGCAGGGTCTGAAGACCCTGGCCATCGTCAACGTTCTGGGTTCCTCCATCGCCCGGGAAGCGGACAGCGTTTTCTACACCCTGGCCGGGCCGGAGATCGCCGTGGCCACCACCAAGGGCTACACCACCCAGCTGGCGGCATGTTATGTGCTGGCCGTGGCCTTTGCCATGGCCAGGGGACAGCTGACCCCGGAGCAGTACGGCGCCCTTATTGGGGAACTGACCGCCCTGCCGGAGAAAATGAACAAGGTTCTGGAGGATCGGGAGCGGCTGCAATGGTTCGCCTCCAAGCTGGTCACCGCCCGGGACGTTTTCTTCATCGGTCGGGGCCTGGACTACGCCATTTCCCTGGAAGGCAGCCTGAAAATGAAGGAGATCAGCTACATCCACTCCGAGGCCTACGCCGCCGGTGAGCTGAAGCACGGTACCATCAGCCTTATCGAAGACGGCATTCTGGTAGCGGGGGTGCTGACCCAGCCGTCGCTGTATGAGAAGACCGTCAGCAATCTGGTGGAATGCAAAAGCCGGGGCGCTTACCTGATGGCCCTGACCAGCTATGGCAATTACAATATAGAGGATACCGCGGATTTCGTCACCTACATCCCCAGAACCGATCCCCATTTTGCTCCCAGCCTGGCGGTGATCCCCCTGCAATTGCTGGGCTACTACGTCTCCGTAGGCAAGGGCCTGGACGTGGATAAGCCCAGGAACCTGGCCAAGTCCGTCACCGTGGAGTGATTTATGCAATTTGCCCGCTTACCGCCCTCCGGGCGGTAAGCTTTTTTTACACCCGCCGGCGTATGCTTAACCGTTTCTTTGGCAAGAATTAATTGACAAAGTTTTCCCCGCGTGATATCTTAATAAAAATGCCCCCGGGGACATGTCGTCGGGCGGCAAGCCCCCGGCAGACTCATGCAGGTTCGGTTTTCCGCGCTGGGCATGGGTTTTTCTATGCGTCCCGTTATGGAACGGGCGCGGCGGATACCGCGCCATCGTCTGGCTGAGGACGCATGTACCAAGCCCCATAGGATCCCCGATCCTATGGCAGCACGCCCCACACCAAAATAAATACACAGGGAAGGAAGGGTTTTGTGGAGTATTATTTGCAGGAAGCTGCCCAGGTCTTTCAGGCTGTAGGCAGCACGGAGGCCGGTCTGACCTCCGCGGAAGCCGCCAAGCGGCTGGAGCAGAACGGGAAAAACAAGCTGAAGGAGGCCGAGAAGGACACCCTTTTGACGCGGTTCCTCAATCAGCTGAAGGATCCCATGATCATCATCCTCATTGTAGCGGCGGTGATCTCTGCCTTTACGGAGTATTTTGAGGCCAGTTCCGCCGGAGCCTCCTACTTCCCCACGGACACCGTCATCATCATGGCTGTGGTTCTGATCAACGCCATTCTGGGCGTGATCCAGGAGAGCAAGGCCGAAAAGGCCATCGAGGCTCTGCAGGAAATGTCCGCCGCCACCACCAAGACCCTCCGGGACGGCAAGCTTGTCCACATCAAGAGCGAAGATCTGGTGGTAGGTGATGTGGTGATCCTGGAAGCCGGCGACGCCATCCCCGCTGACTGCCGTATCTTTGAGTGCGCCAGCATGAAAATTGAGGAAGCCGCCCTTACCGGCGAGTCCGTCCCCGTGGACAAGCTGATCAAAGCCCTCACCGGCTCCGGCGATACCGGCACCGTTCCCCTGGGCGACCGGAAGAACATGGCCTACATGGGTTCCACCCTGGTTTACGGCCGTGGTAAGGCCGTGGTGGTAGCCACAGGCATGGACACCGAAATGGGCAAGATCGCCGACGCCATTGCCAAGGCCGAGGAAGGCCAGACCCCGCTGCAGATCAAGCTCAATCAGCTGTCCCAGATCCTGACCAAGCTGGTCATCGGCATCTGCGTATTCATCTTCGCCTTCCAGCTGCTGATGCACCGCTCCGAGTTTGGCTTTGACGTGGCCCTGGAGAGCTTCATGATCGCCGTTTCCCTGGCCGTAGCCGCCATACCGGAAGGTCTGGCCGCCGTTGTGACCATCGTTTTGTCCATCGGCGTGACCAACATGTCCAAGAAGAACGCCATCATCCGCAAGCTCACCGCCGTGGAGACCCTGGGCTGCGCTCAGATTATCTGCTCCGATAAGACCGGCACCCTGACCCAGAACGTTATGACCGTGGTGGACAGCTACGGCGAGGACGCCAAGGAGCTGGCCATTGCCATGGCCCTGTGCTCCGATGCGGAAATCGACGAGGACGGTAAGGTCACCGGCGAACCCACCGAGGCCGCTCTGGTGGCTTACGCCGCCAAGCTGGGCCACAACAAAAATGCCCTGACCGCCGCCGCTCCCCGGATCGGCGAAGCTCCCTTCGATTCCGGCCGGAAGATGATGTCCACCGTCCACCAGACGGATAAGGGCATCATTCAGTACACCAAGGGCGCCCCTGACGAGCTGCTGAAGAAGTGCGCCTATGCCCTGGTGGGCGGGGAAGTGGTTCCCATGACCGACCAGATCCTGCAGGCCATTCTGGCGGACAACAAACGCATGGCCGACAAGGCGCTGCGCGTCCTGGCCGCCGCCTTCCGCCGCTATGACGCCGCCCCTGCCAGCTACGCCCCCGGCGACCTGGAGCAGGAACTGGTGTTCCTGGGCCTGGAAGGCATGATCGACCCGGTTCGTCCCGAGGTCACCGACGCCATCATTGAGTGCCGCCACGCGGGCATCACCCCCATTATGATCACCGGCGACCACCGGGATACCGCCATCGCCATCGCCATGGAGCTGGGCATTCTGAGCAACCCCAGCGAGGCCATGACCGGCGCCGAGCTGGAGAAGCTCTCCGACGAGGAATTCAACAGCATGGTCGAGAAGATCCACGTCTACGCCCGGGTACAGCCTGAGCACAAGACCCGCATCGTCAACGCCTGGAAAAGCCGGGGCTATATCGTGGCCATGACCGGCGACGGCGTCAACGACGCTCCCTCCATTAAGAGCGCCGACATCGGCGTGGGCATGGGCATCACCGGCACCGACGTGACCAAGAACGTAGCGGACATGATCCTGGCTGACGACAATTTCTCCACCATCGTCTCCGCCGTGTCCGAGGGCCGCCGGATCTACGACAATATCCGCAAAGCCATCCAGTTCCTCTTAGGCTCCAACCTGTCCGAGGTGCTGTCCATCTTCATCGCCACCTTGCTGAACTTCACCATCCTCAAGCCGGTGCATCTGCTGTTTATCAACCTGGTCACCGACTGCTTCCCGGCACTGGCCCTGGGCGTAGAGCGTCCCGAGGCGGACATCATGCGCCGCAAGCCCAGAAGCCCCAAGGAAGGCATCTTCAGCGGCGGTCTGGGTGTGGACTGCGCCTACCAGGGCGCGCTGGTCACCTTGCTGACCCTCACCGCCTTCTTCATCGGCGAATTCATGGAGACCGGCCACTGGCAGTTCACCAACATCGCCGACTGCGAGGAGGGCATGACCATGGCCTTCCTGACCATGTCCATGTGCGAAATTTTCCATTCCCTGAATATGCGCTCCCAGAGAGGCTCCGTCATTGCCATGATGGCTAAGGGCAGCCAGAACCTGTACCTGCTGGCCGCCGCCGGCGTTTCCCTGGTTCTGACCACCCTGATCATCGAGGTTCCCTTCCTGGCCAACGCCTTCGGCTTCACCCCCATCAGCTTCCCCGAATACGCCATCTCCCTGGCTCTGGCCGTAAGCATCATTCCCATTGTGGAGACCGTCAAGTTCTTCCAGCGCGCCGCCGCTGCGAAGAAAGCCTGATCCCTTCCCAAGCCCTGTTTTCCAGGCCCTCCGGGCGCGAAATGCCCCCGGAGGGCCTACGTTTGTTTTCGTCAGGTGGAACAACGAGCCGATATTTCAGGGAAACCTCCGTATTTTTGTTCGTTTTTACTATATTTACATAGGATTCCCCTAGGAATTCTATGCATTTTATTTGTTTTCCGTCCTTTACTTCATTACACAAACGTGGTAAAATGTAAATATTCTTTTTATCTTCACGGAAACGGCTTTCCCATCGGTGTTTTTTCGGATTTGACGTTCCGATTCCTTCCCCGCTTTTCCCCCGCTTTGGTATTCCCGCGCTATAATTTGGCCTCCGGCCATGTTATAGGCAGACCGCCCGGCTCCGGGCAGTCTGCTCCAGTCCAAAACAAGAAGAAAGGAAGATCCACATGAAAGCAACGAAACGACTGCTGGCCCTGCTGCTGATCCTGACCATGGTTCTGGCAATGGCCGCCTGCGGCGGTGAAACCACCACGGAAACCACCGCCGGCAGCGACGTCCCCTCCACCACAGCCGCCGCCGTGACGGAAAACGCCGTCTACCGGACGCTGTACGCTTCCGAGGTCTCCACGCTGAACTACCTGACCACCGGCAACGCCAGCGAGTTCGGCATCGCGGCAAACCTGGTGGACTGCCTGGTGGAATACGACTCCTACGGCAACGTCGAGCCCGCCCTGGCTCTGAGCTGGAAACAGAATGAAGACGCTACCGTCTGGACCTTCAAGATCCGGGAAGGGGTCATGTGGGTGGACAAGGACGGCAATGAGATCGCCCCTGTGACTGCCCATGACTGGGTATCCTCCGCCCACTATGCCTGCGACGCCAACAACGACTCCGGCGTGTTCTACACCATGAGCGGCATCATTGCCGGCGCGGACGCCTACTATGACTGGACCGCCTATCAGTTGGCCCTGTCCACCGCCACCGACGGCACCGACGAGAACGGCAACCCTGTCAAGCTCGTCACCAATGAAGACGGCGAGCAGGAAATTCTGGAGGAAGTTCCCGAGGCCACTGTAGAGGACATCGGCGTCAAGGCGTTGGACGACTACACCCTGGAGTTCACTCTGGAGTCCTCCCGTCCCTACTTCCTGTCCATGGTTTCCTTCGGCCCCTATATGCCGGTGTACGGCGAATTCCTGGCCGAGTGCGGCGACAAGTTCGGCACCAGCAACGAGTATCTGCTCTACTGCGGCGCTTTCGTCATGACCACCTTTGAGCCTCAGCAGCAGCGGATCATGACCAAGAACGAAGCCTACTGGGATAAGGACAACGTCTTCCTGGATGCCGTTCAGTCCACCTACAACGCCGAGGCTTCCTCCATCTCCGTGACCATGTACCAGTCCGGCGAGGTGGATGCCGCCACCATCTCCTCCGATCTGCTCAGCGCCATGATGGAAGATCCTGCCACCAAGGATCTGATCCATCCCACCCGGGCGGACACCTCCTACTGCTACTGGTATCTGTTCAACTTCGATCCCAACTTTGACGCCGAGTACGAGCCGGAGAACTGGAAGCTGGCTGTGAACAACGAAAACTTCCGTAAGTCCGTATTCCATGCCTTCAACCGCATGCCCGCCCTGGCCGTCAGCGACCGGATCGATCCCGAATCCCTGAAGAACAACACCATTACTCCCTTCAGCTTCGCCTCCGCCTCCAAGGACTATGCCTACTACGACGGACTGGCCGCCTACACCGACGGCGACAACTTCGATGAGGAGAAGGCCCTGTCCTATAAGGAAGCCGCCATAGAAGAACTCACCGCCGCCGGCGCTACCTTCCCGGTGAAGATGCTCATGCGGTACAACCCCTCCCTCACCAACGCCGCCAATGAATGCCAGGTGGTGGAACAGACCATCGAGGGCATCCTGGGAACCGATTATGTGGATATCATCCTGCTGGCAGGCCCCGAGTCCGGGTTCCTCACCACCCGCCGCACCGGCGAGTACGCCTTTATGTCCTGCAACTGGGGCGCGGACTACGCCGACCCCGAGACCTGGACGGAGCCTTTTGCGGAGGGTTCCAACTACAGCTTTATCTTCGCCAGCGAGGACGAAACCACCCAGGCTCTGTATCAGGAATATCTGACCCTGGTGGCGGCAGCCAAGGCCATTACCAACGACATGGAGGCCCGCTATGAAGCCTTCGCCAAAGCCGAGGCCTTCCTGCTGGATCACGCCTTCGCCATCCCCTTCTCCATCAGCAGCCGCAGCTATCAGATGTCCAACCTGAACGTCTTCGAAGGCCAGTACGCCTCCTTTGGCGTCGCCAGCTTCCGGTATAAGGATCAGCACCTGTACGAAACCTCCATGAGCATGGAGCAGTACCAGCAGGCCTATGCCGAATGGCTGGAGAAGCTGGCCGGCTGATCCCGTCCCCATCTTATATGTTCTATGAGGGGCTGTGTTTACAGCCCCTCATCCCGGAATCCGGATCCGTGCCCCCTTGTCAAGGGGGCGCGGATATGGGTTTCGGCCCCATCACCGCCCAGGAGGATCTACCATGGCAAAATACATCACCAAACGGGTCTTACGTTCCCTGATTACCATGTTCATCATCATCACCATTCTCTTTGCCCTGCTGCGGCTGATGCCCATTGAAGGGTATTTTGAGAATTTTGATAAAGTCAGCGCCACCCAGATTCAGGTGAAGCTCAATTCCCTGGGCTTAAACGACCCGCTGCCCAAGCAGCTGCTGCGGTTTTATAACCAGCTGCTCCACGGGGATTTGGGGGAATCCAACGTCTACCGCCGGGGCGTGGCCATCACGGAGATTATCGGCGAAAAGATCCCCGTCTCCATTCAGCTGGGCCTGATGAGCCTGTGCATCTCCCTGGCGGTGGGCCTGCCTCTGGGCATTCTCATGGCCCGCTCCACCCGCACCCGATTCAAAATCGGCGACCGGCTGGGTACGGTGTTCATCGTCATCGTCCAGGCGGTGCCCTCAGCGGTGTACCATATTCTGATCCAGTTCGCGGGCTCCCAGACCTATGTGGGCAAGGAAATCCTGGGGCTTCCTATGCTCTTTGACGCTGCCAACCCCAAGAGCTATATCCTGCCGGTGCTCTCCCTGTCCATCGGCAGCATCGCCTACTATGCCATGTGGCTGCGCCGGTATATGGTGGACGAGGCCAGCAAGGACTATATCCGTCTGGCCCGGGCCAAGGGCGTACCCGGCGGCGCCATCTCCCGGCGGCACGTGTTCCGCAACGCCTTCGTGCCTATGGTGCAGTATATCCCCAACTCCATTTTGTTCACCCTGATGGGCTCGCTGTATGTGGAATCCCTGTACTCCGTCCCCGGCATGGGCGGTCTGCTGGTCACCGCCATTAAGCGCCAGGACAATACCCTGGTTCAGGCTCTGGTGCTGATCTACGCGGTGATCTCCATTCTGGGCCTCCTGTTCGGGGATATCCTCATGGGGATTGTGGATCCCCGGATCAGCTTTGCCAAGAAGGAGGGCTCCCGGTAATGAAACGCTTTGGTTTTCGCTCTTTGCGCAATGAAATGACAGACAAGCTGGGAGACTCCCTCAACGCCCGGCTGGCGGCCCAAGCCGCCGCCATGAGCGACGAGGAAAAATTCTCCTTCGCGGGATTTGACCCCAGCGAGGCCGAGCGGGGCGGCTACTCCGGCTACTCCTACTGGCGGGCTACCCTGCGGGTCTTCTTTCAGAGCAAGGTGGCCGTATTCTTCCTGCTGCTCATGGTCGCTCTGCTGCTGTTTACCTTTATCCAGCCCTATCTTCCCAACCAGAAGGATCCCCTGCTGATCCACAACGACCAATGGGGCCTTCCTCTAAACAACCTGCCGCCCAGCGAGGAATTCTGGTTCGGCACCAACGCCATCGGCCAGGATCTGTGGTCCCGGATCTGGTCCGGCACCCGCACATCGCTGTATATCGGCTTTTCCGTGGCAGCTGTGGAGGCGGTGGTCGGCATCCTGGTAGGGGTGCTGTGGGGCTATGTGCGCAAGCTGGACTTCTTCTTCACGGAGCTGTATAACGTCCTGGACAACATTCCCCAGACTCTGCTGCTGATCCTGATCTCCTACTTGCTCAAGCCCGGCGTATCCACCATTATCTTCGCCCTGTCCCTCACCGGCTGGCTGGGTATGGCCCGGTTCATCCGTAACCAGATCATCATTATCCGGGATCGGGACTACAATCTGGCCTCCCGGTGCCTGGGGGTTTCCACCGGCCGGATCATCGTGAAAAATCTGCTGCCTTACCTGGTGTCCGTGATCACCATGCGCATGGCCCTGGCCATTCCTTCCGCCATCGGCAACGAGGTCTTCGTCACCTATATCGGCATCGGCCTGCCTCTGGACACCCCCTCCCTGGGCAACCTGATCCAAACCGGCCGCTCCCTGATGACCGTTGCCTCCCTGCGCTACCAGCTGTTTTTCCCGGTGGCGGTGCTGGCGGCCATCACCATATCTTTTTATATCATCGGCAACGCCTTTGCCGACGCCGCGGATCCGAAAAACCATGTTAAGTAAGGAGGACACGCTATGGGCGAAACAGAAAAGAACGTGATCCTCTCTGTGAAGGATCTGAACGTAAAATTCACCCTCCGGGGTCAGGTGCTCCACGCCATCCGGGGGGTCAGCCTGGATGTATACCAGGGGGAGAGCATCGCCATCGTAGGCGAGTCCGGCTCCGGTAAATCCGTCTTCGTCAAATGCGCCATGGGTCTGCTGGACGCCAACGGCTCCATTACCGGCGGTTCCATCCGCTACGGGGACCAGGAGCTGACCCAGTACCAAACCGATGCCGACTGGCTGAAAATCCGGGGCCGGGAGATCGCCATGGTCTTCCAGGATCCCATGACCTCCCTGAACCCTCTGAAATCCATCGGCAAGCAGATTCAGGAGGCGGTGGAGCTGCACCAGGGGCTGAAAGGCCCCGCCGCCCGTCAGGCGGTGCTGGAGGTTCTGGCCGACGTGGGCATTGACGACGCCGCCCGGCGGTACAAGCAGTATCCCCATGAGTTTTCCGGCGGTATGCGCCAGCGGGTGGTCATCGCCATCGCCCTGGCCTGCCGTCCCAAGATCCTGATCTGCGACGAGCCCACCACCGCCCTGGACGTGACCATCCAGGCCCAGATCCTGGAACTGATTAAGGCCATGCAGAAAAAGTATAACCTCACCACCATTTACATCACCCACGATCTAGGCGTCGTGGCCAATGTGGCCCACCGGATTGCCGTGATGTACGCCGGCGACATTGTGGAGGTGGGCAGCTGCGACGAGGTATTCTACGATCCCAAGCACCCCTACACCTGGGCGCTGCTGTCCAGCCTGCCCCAGCTGGGGGTAAAGAACGAGCCGCTGTACGCCATTCAGGGCACGCCTCCCAATCTGTTCCACGAGATCAAAGGCGACGCCTTCGCTCCCCGGAATCCCCAGGCGCTGAAGATTGACTTTTTGGAGCGTCCGCCGATGTTTGACGTTTCCCCCACCCATAAGGCCCGCACCTGGCTGCTGGATCCCAGAGCCCCTAAGGTGGAGCCTCCCGCCCACATCCGCTCCCTGAGCCAGAGAGGAGGGCTGTCCCATGACTGAACAGCGGAAAAAGCTCATCCAGGTTCAGGATCTCACCGTTAAATTCGGCAGCCGCCGCCACAGCTTTACCGCCGTGGACAACGTTTCCTTCCACATCTACCAGGGGGAAACCTTCGGCCTGGTGGGCGAATCCGGCTCCGGCAAAACCACCATCGGCCGCTCCATCATCCGCATTCACCCCACCGCCGGGGGCAAAATACTCTTTGACGGCAAGCAGATCAACGGCCCCATCCCCCGGCAGCTGGATCAGGAGGTCACCCGGCGGATCCAGATGATCTTTCAGGATCCCATGTCCTCCCTGAACGAGCGGGCCAAGGTGGACTATATCGTCAGTGAGGGCCTCCACGCCGGTCATCACGGCCTCACCGCCGCCCAGCGTCGGGAGAAGGTGGCAAAAGCCCTGTCCGACGTGGGCCTGCTTCCGGAATTCGCCAGCCGCTTCCCCCACGAATTCTCCGGCGGCCAGCGCCAGCGCATCGGCATTGCCCGGGCGCTGATCATGGAGCCGGACTTCATCATTGCCGACGAGCCTATCTCCGCCTTGGATGTGTCCATCCGGGCCCAGGTGCTGAATCTGCTGTCCCGGCTGCAAAAGGAGCGGGGACTGACCTACCTGTTCATCGCCCACGATCTGAGCGTTGTGCGCTTCATCTGCGACCGGATCGCGGTGATCCACAAGGGCAAGCTGGTAGAGCTGGCGGAAAGCGAGGAGCTGTTCGCCCGTCCCCTGCATCCGTACACCCGGGCGCTGCTGTCCGCCATCCCGCAGCCGGATCCCATCGCCGAGCGGAAGAAAACGCTGCTGGTCTACGACCCGGCCTGTCACGACTACACCCCGGACAATCCCCCCGCCTGGCAGGAGGCCTTCCCCGGCCACTATGTCTTGGCCAGCCAAAAGGAACTGGACGCCTGGCAAAAATTGTCATAACCCCTCTTTTTCCCATAAAAAGCCCTGCTTTTTATGGGAAAACCCTATTTCACCCAATTGTGAGGTGCTTGTATGCTTCGTCCCAAGCCATTCTTTCCCGGCGCCCGGGTGGCCCTGGTGGCCCCCGCCTCCGCCGCCGCCGAAAACGCCCTGCCTCCTGCCCTGGCCCTGGTGAGGCGCCTGGGGCTGGAGCCGGTGGTCTTCCCCTCCTGCGAGCCTGCCCACCGGGAGGGCTATCTGGCAGCCCCGGACACTGTGCGGGCAGAGGACATCCACCGCGCCTTTGCCGACCCCGGCATTGACGGGGTCTGGTGCGTCCGGGGCGGCTACGGCGGCCACCGGATCCTGCCCCTGCTGGATCCGGCGGTGATCCGGGAGCACCCCAAATGGTTCGGGGGATATTCCGACGTTACCGCCCTGCATATTTATTTCAATCAGGTCTGCGGCCTGGAGACTTACCACTGCGTCATGCCCGCTACGGAGCCGGATCCCAACCCCTATACCCGCCGGTGGCTGGAGAAGGCTCTGTTCGGCGGTCTGGAGGGCGCCCTGGAGAACCCTCCGGAGGATCCCTGGCAGATCCTTGCCCCGGGCCGGGCGGAAGGCCCCCTCTGCGGCGGCAATCTGTCCCTGGTGGCCGCCTCCCTGGGCACCCCCTGGGAAATCGACACCCGGGGCAAGCTCCTGTTCCTGGAGGACATCGGGGAAAAGACCTACCGCATCGACGCCATGCTCACCCAGCTGCGCAACGCCGGAAAGCTCCATCAGTGCGCCGGAATCCTTCTGGGCGCCTGGACAAACTGCGCCCCGGAGGATCCGGGCCGGGCGCTGACCCTGGAACAGATCTTCCGTCAGCTGATCCTGCCTGCGGGCAAGCCGGTGATGGCAGGCATTGCCTGCGGCCACTGCCCCACCACCCTGGCCCTGCCCATGGGCCGCCGGTGCGCTCTGGACGCGGACAGGGGTACGCTGGCGCTGGCAGGAAAGGAGGGCAGCCTATGACCCCCCTGGAGCAGGCCCTTACTCCCATTTTGGAGGCATTTCCCGGCAAAAGCGCCCTGTACTGCGTGGATCTGACCCAGGGCGCCGCACTGGCGGAGCTGGGAGCGGATACCCAGGTGGTTTCCGCCTCCACCATCAAGCTGCCCATCCTGTGCTGCGCTCTGGAGCTGGTGCAGTCCGGCCAGCTGTCCCTGGAGCAGTTCGTTCCCATTCTCCCCCAGGACTTCCGGGAGGACACCCAGGTCTTTGAGGCGGAATACCGCCGGGACGGCGCCGGTCTTTGGGAGCTGCTGTACTGGATGATGGTTTCCAGCGACAACACCGCCACAAACGCGGTGATCTCCCTGCTGGGCTATGACCGGGTCAACGCCTTCTGCGCCGCCCAGGGTCTGAAGAAGACCCGGCTTCAGCGGAAGATGCTGGATTTCCACGCCGCCCGGGAAGGCCGGGAGAATTACACCTCCCTGCGGGATCAATTCCGGCTGTATGAGCGGCTCTACCGGGGCCGACTCCTTGCCCCCCATCTGGGGGAGGTGGCCCTGGATCTGCTGGGCCGGTGCCGCAGCTATGACAGCTTGCAGCGCTATCTTCCCGATCCGGTTCCGGTTTTGCATAAGCCGGGAGGCCTGGATCACCTGAACCATGACGCAGGGATCTTCCTGCTTCCCCGTCGGCCCTATTTCCTGGGGGTGTTCACCTGGGACGGCCCCGCCTTGGACGGGGAACCGGGTCAGATGCGGCTCATCGGCCGTCTGTCCCGGGTGGTCTACGACTATATGAAAGAAGGGAACCTGCCATGAAAGCCATTGTAAACGCGCCCATCTGCCCCCTGTACGCCCGGCCCAGCCGGGAGAGCACCCTGGAAGACGAAGCGCTGTACGGCATGGTGGTGGAGCTTCTGGAGACGGTTTCCCCAGGCTGGCGCCGGATCCGTACCCACTACCGCTATGAAGGCATCGTCCCGGAGGAATGTCTGCTGCCGGGGGAGGAACGCGCCGCCACCTGGGACGCCGCCGCCACGATGATGGTTATGCACAAGACCTTCTGCGATGTCCTCTCCCTGCCCAAGGTTCAGGGCTTTCACCTGGTGACCCTGCCCCGGGGCGGGCGGGTTCGCCCGGTAGGTCTGCCGGAAGCGGGCTGGCAGCAGGTGGAGCTGGCCGACGGTGCCCGGGGCTATGTCCCCGCCGCCGTTCTGGCTCCCTATCCCACAGAGCCGGTCTTCCGGGAGGAATCCGCTCTGCGCCGGGCCGTCACCCAGGCCGCCATGGGCTATCAAGGCACGCACTACCGCTGGGGCGGCAAGTCCCCCATGGGCATTGACTGCTCCGGCCTGGTATCCATGGCCTACCTGCTCTGCGGCATCGTGATCTACCGGGACGCGGACATTCGGGAGGGCTTCCCCATCCGTCAGATCCCCCGGGAGGATATTCGCCCCGGAGATCTGATCTTCCTGCCCGGCCATGTGATGATGTACCTGGGGGAAAACCGCTACTGCCACAGCACCGGACGCGCCGGGGACAACGGCTTCGCGGTGAACAGCTTCGACCCCGCATCCCCGGAGTACCGGGCGGATCTGAAGCTGGAAGACGCCCGGGTAGGCTCTTACTTTTGACCATTCCAGCATAAGGAGCGACAGATATGAACGTATTTTTAAGCGCGGATATGGAAGGCACCTGCGGCATCGCCGTTTGGCCGGAGACGGAGCGTTCCACCGCTATGGACTATGCCCCCTATCAGAAGCAGATGACCCGGGAGGTGGCCGCCGCCTGTCGGGGCGCCCTGGCCGGCGGAGCGGATGCGGTGCTGGTGAAGGACGCCCACGACAGCGCCAGGAACATCGACCCCGCCGCTCTGCCCAGAAAGGTGCGGATCCACCGGGGCTGGACAGGGGATCTTCTGAGCATGATGACCGGCCTGGACAAGGAGCCTTTTGACGCTGTGTTCTTCACCGGCTATCACGCCTGGGTCACCTGTGACGGCAATCCTCTGAGCCACACCATGAATCTGCGCAGCAACCGGGTCACCCTCAACGGCCAGCCCTGCAGCGAATTTCTCATCAACGCCTATACCGCCGGCTACTACGGCGTTCCCGTAGCCCTGATTACGGGAGACCAGGCCCTGTGCGAAAGCGCCAAGGCCCTGATCCCCGCCATCACCACGGTGCCGGTGAATCAGGGCCGGGGCGGCGGCGTGACCTCCATCCACCCCGACGAGGCAGTAGAGCGCATTGAAGCCGCCGCCAAAGAAGCCCTCGCCAAGGCAAAGGACTGCCAGGTGACCATTCCGGAGCACTTCCGCATGGAAGTGGAGTTCATCAAGCACGCCATGGCCTACTCCAAGAGCTTCTACCCCGGCGCCCGGCTTCTGAACAGCAAGACGGTAGCCTTCGATACCAACGACTGGTACGAAATGCTCCGCTTCTGCCACTTCGTCCTCAGCGACGGCTGATCTCTCCCGCCCCGGCAGACTGCCGGGGCGGTTTTTTGAAGGCCATCTGTCCTGGCTACTCCGGAATATCCCGGCTAAAATCAGACAAAAACCCCGGATTTTCCCCTACTTTCCTTGACAAAACCCCGGATATAGGTATAATACTACTGTACCGGCTCCGCGCCCATTACCGCGGAAGCCCTAAATCCTTCCGG
>CALWXQ010000024.1 GCA_944385545.1 uncultured Oscillospiraceae bacterium
TGGGTAAATTCGTACCATTCCTTCGCTGCCTGGTAGGCAGGGGTGCCCTTCAGCCCCGCAAAGGTCAGCACCTGCTCTGTAACGGTTTCATACTGCTCCGATCCCTGAGGCGCATCCTCCACCGGCTGGAAAACCTCCCGGCGATCCACAGTTAGATTCTCCATGGACAGCACATACACCACCGCACAGCCCACCAGCACCATGGTCAGGGCAATCACTGCGGCGATGAGGAAGACTTTGCTCCGGCTTGCCCGCTGCCGCGCAGCCGGTTCATGGGCATTGCGGATCATATCGTCATCCAAATTGGCTAAGGCTTTCAAAAAATCCATGGCGCTCATAAAAGTCCCTCCTGTTCCAAGTGTTTTTTCAGTTTCTTACGAATGCGGTGGAGCATGGATTTGACCTTGGTTTCGGAAAAGCCAAACCGCTTGGCCATGTCCCGTGTGGAATCGATGTACCAATAGCGGCAGACAAACACCTTCTGCTCCACCGCCGGCAGGGTTCGAAGGAATGCCCGGACGGATCCCATCAGCTCCTTGCTCAGATAGGCATTCTCCGGATCGTCCTTCCCGGAAACAATTTCCTCCAGTTCCTCCAGGGCCAGGGCTACCTGACCGCCACCTCGTTTTTGGGCATTGCGCTGCTTCCACCGATCCAGGGAGATGTTTCGGGTGAGCTTTCCTAAATAGGTGGAAAGCGCTCTGGGCCGCTGAGGGGGGATGGTGTTCCAGGCGGCCAGAAACGTGTCGCTGACGCTTTCCTCGGAGTCCTGACGGCTGAGCAGAATGTTATAGGCGATGGCATAGCAGTATCCGCCGTACTTGGCCGAAGTCTGGTTGATGGCGTCTTCGGAACGGGCGAAGTATAGCGAGATGATAGATATGTCATCCATTGTAATCCCTCCTTATTTTCTGTGTTCACCTATCTACTAGAAAAAAAGCGGCCTTGGTTGCATGGAAAGGGAAAAAATCCGGATGCCTAGACACCGGTCAGCAGACGATAATCCCGGGTCTGCCAGAGGACACCCGGGGATGAGTGGAAACGGGGGAACAGAGGCGGCGGAAAACAGAAGACCCGGCTCCAAAAGGAGCCGGGCAACGAAGCGTCGTATTGCTCTGGTCTGCCCCAAGAAATCGGGGCAGAAAAGGATGGCGACCCGGAACGGACTCGAACCGTCGACCTCCAGCGTGACAGGCTGGCGTGCTAACCGACTGCACCACCGGGCCGTATTTCTCGGCAGAACATGATGCATTATACCATAAAATTTGGATTTGTAAAGACCCAAAATACAATAATGTTAATTTTTTGCCTCCGGCTGAGCCGGAGGCCTTTGTCATGCCTGGGTAAATTCGTAGTTTTCAAACGTCAGCTCATCCCCTACATCCACGCCGTAGGGGAGCAGGGCAATGGCGACCTCGCTGACCACGCCGGTGTCCTGATAACGGACATAGGCATAATCTCCCCGGATGTCCACAACGGTACAAAGCATTGGCAGTCTCCTTAACGGATAAAATTGGTTTTTTCAATGGGATCGTATTCCGGCAGTCCGTAGGCTTCCTTGCCCAGGGCCATGGAACGCATCAGGAAGGTCATATTCTTTGCCAGATTTCGCACAGTGGCAATGCCCTCGGCATCCTGGGAAGCTTCGCCGGGGGCGCCGCCGTGGACGCTGTTCCAGTAGTGGCTGGAAGCAATGGGCATGCCGGAAATGGTAAAGTATTTGTTCAGTTCGTCGAAGGTGGCAGAACAGCCGCCCCGGCGGGCAATGACCACGCTGGCGCCAACCTTCATCCGCTTATCAAATCGGGTGCTGTAAAACAGACGATCCAGGAATGCCACGACGGTGGCGTTGGCGGAGGCGTAGTACACCGGACTTCCGACCACAATGCCGTCGGCCTCCTGGAACAGGGGAGCTGCTTGGTTCACGGCATCGTCAAAGACGCATTTTCCGTTTTTGGCGCAGCTGCCGCAGGCGATACATCCCCGAATGGCCTGATTGCCGATGTGCAGGATCTGAGGGCGGATCCCTTCCGCTGCAAAGACCTGGGCCATCTGCTCCAGGGCGAAGGCGGTGTTCCCATTGGCTTTGGGGCTTCCGTTGACAAGTAAAACCTTCATAATTCGACCTCCTGTAAAAATCTGCCCCCAGGAAAGCTCCTGGGGGCAGGGGGTTCATTGGGTGATGGTCAAGGGTTAGTCCTTGTACATCTCCACCAGCTTCAGCAGATGCTCGTAGCGCTCCTTAGCAGCGGCCTCGTTCTTGGCGAACAGGGCGCTGGCACGCTCGGGGAACTCCCGGGTCAAACGGCTGTAGCGGGCTTCGTTCATCAGGAACTCCTGATAGCCATCCTTGGGAGCCTTGCTGTCCAACTGGAACTTGCCGGTTTCCTTGGAGGGATCGAACCGGAACAGGTTCCAGTAGCCGCACTCCACGGCCTTCTTCATCTCAACCTGGCAGTTCATCATGCCGCCCTTGATGGAGTGCATCTCACACGGAGCGTAGCCGATGATCAGGGAAGGACCGTTATAGGCCTCGGCTTCGGTGATGGCCTTCAGGGTCTGAGCGGGGTTGGCGCCCATGGCGATTTGGGCCACATAGACATAGCCGTAGCTCATGGCGATCTCGGACAGGGACTTCTTCTTGGTCTCCTTACCGGAGGCAGCGAACTGCGCCACCTGGCCGATGTTGGAAGCCTTGGAAGCCTGGCCGCCGGTGTTGGAGTAAACCTCGGTGTCGAAAACGAAGATGTTCACGTCCTTGTTGGAAGCCAGCACGTGGTCAACGCCGCCGAAGCCGATGTCGTAGGCCCAGCCGTCGCCGCCGAAGATCCAGATGGACTTCTTGGACAGGTATTCCTTCTTGGACAGGATGTCCTTAACGGTGTCGCAGCAGACATTGGCCTCCAGGTCGGCGATCAGGGCCTTGGTGGCAGCCTTGTTGGCTTCGCCGTCATTGAAGGTGTCCAGCCAAGCCTGGCAAGCAGCCTTCCGCTGGTCGCAGACGGTGTTGGCCATGACTTCCTTGACCTTGTTGGCCAGGGACTCGCGAATGACCTCCTGCGCGGTGTACATACCCAGGCCGTGCTCGGCGTTGTCCTCAAACAGGGAGTTGGACCAAGCGGGGCCGTGACCGTCGGCATTGACGGTGTAGGGAGAGGTAGCGGCGGGACCGCCCCAGATGGAGGAGCAGCCGGTGGCGTTGGAAATGTACATCCGATCGCCAAACAGCTGAGTCACCAGACGGGCGTAGCTGGTTTCGGCACAGCCGGCGCAGGAGCCGGAGAACTCCAGCAGAGGCTTGCGGAACTGAGAACCCTTAACGGTGTTGTCCTGCAGCTCCTTCTTGTCGGAGACGTTGGCAACCATGTAGTTGAACACATCCTGCTCAGCCAGCTCGGCCTCCTGGGGAACCATGGCGATGGCCTTGGTGGGACATACGCCGACACAGACGCCGCAGCCCATGCAGTCCAGAGGAGACACGGCCATGGTGTACTTGTAGACACCCTTGCCCTTGCCGGCCTTCACATCCACCAGACGGGCGCCGGCAGGAGCGGCGGCAGCCTCAGCCTCGGTCAGCGCGTAGGGACGGATGGTGGCGTGGGGGCAGACGTAGGCACAGTTGTTGCACTGGATGCACTTGGTCTCGTCCCAGTGAGGAACGGTCACGGCAACGCCGCGCTTCTCATAAGCGGAGGCGCCCAGGGGGAACTGGCCGTCGGGCAGATCGGCGAAGGCGGAAACAGGCAGGCTGTAGCCGTCCATCTTGCCAATGGGGTTGAGGATGGTTTTGACCACCTTGACGGTGTCGGCGGGGCCTTCCAGAGCGGCGTCGGCAGCCTTGTCCTCGGCAGCAGCCCAGGCGGCGGGAACGTCGATCTTGACGTAGGCGGTGGCGCCGGCGTCGATGGCGTTCCAGTTCTTCTCAACAACGTCGCGGCCCTTCTTCAGGTAAGAGTGCTCGGCAGCGTCCTTCATGTACTTGATGGCGTCTTCCGCGGGCATGACCTTCGCCAGGGAGAAGAAGGCAGACTGCAGAATGGTGTTGGTACGCTTGCCCATACCCACCTGAATGGCCAGGTCAATGGCGTTGATGGTGTACAGCTGGATGCTGTTGTTGGCGATATAGCGCTTGGAAGCGGGATCCAGATGATGCTCCAGCTCCTCCAGGGACCACTGGCAGTTGATCAGGAACACGCCGCCGGGCTTTACGTCCTGAACAATCTTGAAGCCCTTGGTGATGTAGGAGGGGTTGTGGCAGGCCACGAAGTCCGCCTTGTTGATGTAGTAGGGGGACTTGATGGCGTTGTCGCCGAAGCGCAGATGGGAAACGGTGACGCCGCCGGTCTTCTTGGAGTCGTACTGGAAGTAAGCCTGTACGTACTTGTCGGTGTGGTCGCCGATGATCTTAATGGAGTTCTTGTTGGCGCCCACGGTGCCGTCGCCGCCCAGACCCCAGAATTTGCACTCGATGGTGCCTTCCGCGGCGGTGTTGGGGGAGACCTTTTCCTCCAGAGACAGGTGGGTCACATCGTCCACGATGCCGATGGTGAACTCGTGCTTGGGAGCGTCCTTAGCCAGCTCCTCATACACGGCGAAGATGGAAGCGGGATGGGTGTCCTTGGAGCCCAGACCGTAACGGCCGCCGATGACGGTGACGTCGTTGCGGCCGGCCTTGGCCAGAGCCATGACAACATCCTGATACAGAGGCTCGCCCTGGGAGCCGGGTTCCTTGGTGCGGTCCAGGACAGCGATCTTCTTGGCAGTGGCGGGGATGGCGGCCAGGAGCTTGTCAGCGCAGAAGGGCCGGAACAGACGAACCTTCACCAGACCCACCTTCTCGCCGTGGGCGTTCAGGTAGTCGATGACTTCCTCGGCCACGTCGTTGATGGAGCCCATGGCGACGATGACCCGGTCAGCGTCGGCAGCGCCGTAGTAGTTGAACAGCTGATAGTTGGTGCCCAGCTTCTCGTTGACCTTGGCCATGTACTTCTCCACCACTGCGGGCAGGGCGTCGTAGTACTTGTTGCAGGCCTCACGGTGCTGGAAGAAGATATCGTCGTTCTCGTGGGAGCCACGCATGGAGGGACGCTCGGGGTTCAGGGAGTGCTTGCGGAATTCGGCCACAGCCTCCATGTTGGTCATTTCCTTCAGATCCTCGTAGTCCCAGATCGCGATCTTCTGAATCTCATGGGAGGTACGGAAGCCGTCAAAGAAGTTAATGAAGGGAACGCGGCCCTCAATGGCGGCCAGGTGGGCAACGGCGCCCAGATCCATGACTTCCTGCACGTTGGTCTCGCACAGCATGGCGAAGCCGGTCTGACGGCAGGCGTAAACGTCGGAGTGATCACCGAAAATGTTCAGCGCCTGGGTGGCGACGGTACGGGCGGACACGTGGAAAACGCTGGGCAGCAGTTCGCCGGCGATCTTGTACATGTTGGGGATCATCAGCAGCAAGCCCTGAGAGGCGGTGTAAGTGGTGGTCAGAGCACCGGCGGCCAGAGAGCCGTGAACGGTACCCGCGGCACCAGCTTCGGACTGCATCTCAACAACCTTGACAGTATCGCCAAAGATGTTTTTGCGGCCGGCAGCGGACCACTGATCCACGTTGTCAGCCATGGGGCTGGAGGGGGTGATGGGATAAATGCCAGCGACCTCGGTAAAGGCATAGCTGACGTGGGCGGCAGCAGTATTGCCGTCCATGGTTTTAAATTTTCTTGCCAAAACGAAATACCTCCTAAAGTATTCAATTTTTGTCGGATATATCATAGCACTTTTTAGCCGATTTGTAAAGCGGTCAAAGACACCGGTTGTAAAAAAATCATGGGGATACACAAGAAAATATGTGGAAAACTGTACACTATGCAAAAAGCGCGTTTTATGGGGGATTGTGAAAAAAGGATTGTGTTTTTGCGGGGAATGGGGTATCATATGAGAATAATGCCGGATCCCCCGGAAAGCGGCGGCATAGTTTGCGGTTTTGCTTGTGTAAGGAGATGAGTCTATGATTTGCAGTGTCCGAACGCTGGGAATATCCGGCATCCGAGGCAGCGTTGTCTCAGCTGAGTGCTACATTTCCAACGGCCTGCCGGGATTTGACATCGTGGGACTGCCTGATGCGGCGGTGAAGGAGGCCCGGGAACGGGTGCGGGCGGCAGCCAAAAGCAGCGGGCTGACCTTCCCGGTCAGCAGGATCACCGTCAATCTGGCGCCTGCCAGCTTGAAGAAGGCCGGCACCCACTATGATCTGCCGATCCTGCTGAGCATATTGGCCGCCTGCGGCAGCATCCGGCGCCCCAGGTCTTCCTGCGCCTTTCTCGGGGAGCTGAGCCTGGACGGGCAGATCCGCGGCGTCGCCGGCGTGCTGCCGATGGCGCTGGCGGCAAAACGGGAGGGGATCGAAACGCTGTTTGTGCCTGCCCAGAACGCGGCGGAGGCTACTCTGGCCCGGGGGCCGGCCATTATTCCGGTGACAAGCGTCAGAGAACTGGCGGCGGGACTTAACGGGGAAGTGAAGCTGGCGGAGCAGCCCCTGTGGCTGCCGGAGCGGACGGATCCCCGGGGCTTGGATTTTAAGGATGTGCTGGGCCAGGAGAATGTGAAGCGCGCCCTGGAAGTAGCGGCGGCAGGAAGCCATAATGTGCTGCTCATCGGCCCGCCCGGCTCCGGGAAGAGTATGCTCAGCAAACGGCTTCCCTCCATTCTGCCGGATATGACCTGGGAGGAATCCCTGGAGGTCAGCCAGATCTATTCTGTTATGGGCTTGCTGACGCCCAAAAGTCCCCTGGTGACCCAGCGTCCATTCCGCGGGCCGCACCACACCATTTCCAACGCGGGGCTGGCCGGCGGCGGCAGCAATCCCAAACCGGGGGAGATCTCCATGGCGCATAAGGGCGTCCTGTTTTTGGATGAGTTGCCGGAATTCAGGAAGGACACCCTGGACATGATGCGTCAGCCGTTGGAGGATGGGATGGTCACCATTTCCAGGGTCTCCGGGGCTGTGACCTATCCGGCGGAGTTTATGCTGGTGTGCGCCATGAATCCCTGCAAATGCGGCTGGTACGGGGATCCCTCCGGCCGATGCCGGTGCTCCGAGCAGGCGGTGGCAAATTATCGCAGCCGGATCTCCGGCCCGATGCTGGATCGCATCGACATTGTGGTGGAGGTTCCGGCTGTCCACTTTGAGGATTTGCGCAGCCGTGAGGTGGCGGAGCCTTCCGCCGCCATCAAGGAGCGGGTGAACGCGGCCAGGGACAGGCAGAACCGCCGTTTCGGCGTCGGCGGCATGTGCAATGCCCGGATGGGGCCGGAGGAAATGCGCCGCTTCTGCGCCCTCAGCGAGGAAAGCGCCCGGCTTATGCAGCAGGCCTTTGAGACCATGGGCCTGACCGCCAGAAGCTATGACCGGATCCTGAAGGTAGCCAGAACCGTGGCAGACCTGGACGGCAGCCAGGATATTCAGCCTGTGCACATCGCCGAAGCGATCCAGTACCGGGCTGTGAATCTGGGGAACCTCTGAATCTGCGGCTGAGCCAAAATCTATTGGCATCGGCTCTTTCGAAAATGGATACCTACATCATACGATTGTGAATCATAAAGGAGAGACTATGAAAGAAATTTTTTTGTTAAAAATGGGAGAGATTGTTCTCAAGGGCGCCAATAAGCGCCAATTTGAAGCCCGTCTGCGGCAAAACGTCCGCCGCCGGATGAAGCGCTACGGTAAATTTGACGTTTACAGCATGCAGTCTACGGTGTACGTGGAGCCTATGGATGAGGAGGCTGACGTGGACGGGGCCTGGGAGGCCTGCCACGCCATTTTCGGTGTGGTGAGCCTGTGCCGCTGCCGCCCCTGTGAAAAGAATGTGGAAGCCATTTACCAGGCGGTGGAAAATTACCTGGGGGATGATCTGGACTGCGCCGCCTCCTTTAAGGTGGAATCCAAGCGTTCGGACAAGCAGTTCCCCCTGACCTCCATTCAGCTGTCTCAGGAGATCGGCGGCCGTCTGGCGGAGGCCCACCCTGCCTGCGCGGTGGATGTGCACCATCCGCAGTACACGGTTTATGTTGAGGTGCGGGATCTGGCGGCCTATGTGCATGGCCCGGCGGAGCCCGGCGCCGGCGGACTTCCCACCGGCGTGGGGGGCAGAGCCATGGTGCTGCTCTCCGGCGGCATCGATTCTCCTGTGGCGGCGTACATGATTGCCAAGCGGGGCGTGGAGGTGGAGGCTGTGCACTTTTTCTCCTATCCCTATACCTCCCAGCTGGCTAAGGACAAGGTGGTGGAGTTGGCGCGGCTGGTCAGCCGCTACAGCGGAAAAATGACGGTGAATGTGGTATCCTTCACCCAGATTCAGGAAGCGATCCGGGACAATTGCCCGGAGGAGTACTTCACCTTGATTATGCGCCGGTTTATGATGGAGATCTCCCAGCGCATCGCCGGGTGGGATGGCTGCGGCGCGCTGATTACCGGCGAAAACCTGGGGCAGGTGGCCTCCCAGACCATGGAGGCCATGGCCGTTACCGGCGCTGCGGTGCAGATCCCTGTGTTCATGCCGCTGGTGGGCATGGACAAGGAGGAGATCGTATCCATCGCCCGGAAGATCGGCACCATGGAGACGTCTATTTTGCCCTATGAGGATTGCTGCACCGTCTTTACCCCCAAGCATCCCAAAACCAAGCCCACGCTGGGGCAGGTGCTCAACGCGGAGAAGGCGCTGGATCGGGAAGCGCTGATTGCTCAGGCCCTGGAAAGCGTGGAGAAAATCCGGGTGAACTTCTATGATGAGCCTGTGCTGTGAGGTGGTTCAGGCCCTGGCGGGCAAGTCTCTGGTCACGGCGGAGAGCATCACCGGAGGCTGCATCGGCGGCGCCATTACCGATGTGCCCGGAAGCAGCCGGGTGTATAAGGGCGGCGTGATCTGCTATACGGACTGGGTGAAGGCCAACATCCTGTCTGTGGATCCGAGGTTGCTGGATCAGCATGGCGCGGTTTCCGCGCCGGTGGCCTTGGCCATGGCGGACGGCGTCCGAACCCTGATGAAGGCGGACGCGGCTGTGGCGGTGACCGGACTGGCAGGCCCCGGCGGCGACGATTTCGGAAATCCTGTGGGGACTGTATTTATCGCCTACAAGGACGAGACCGTGGAGCAAGTGCGGCAATGGCTATTCCGGGGTGACCGGGATCAGATCCGCAGGCAAACCCTGGAAGCGGCGTTGCGCTTGGTTCTGAAATACAATACAACAGTATCCGATGGCGGAAAGGGGCTGTAAGAAAACAGCCCGGAAAAACCTGCGGGTTCCAGAAATGGGACTCGCAGGTTTGTTTTATATGTAAGACTTCAGCGGCATGTGGAAAAATTGACGGCTTCCGGGAAAACGGAGTACAACAGTCACACCGCCGGGAAGTTTGCAATGTTCTGGCTTGTGTATGTGGGACGATGAAACGGTTTTTCGCGGCATCTGTTTTTTTGTGGGAATGGAGCACCTGGTTCATGGCAAGCTTGATCGGAAGCGTCCGTCTGACCCGGCAGGGATCCCTCCGGTGATGGCGATCTGTGTTTTTTCAAATCGATAAGCATGAAAAGAGGATTGCTAAATAACCGCTAAAAATGTCGAAAACAAAGAGAAAATTGGATAAAATGTAGATTTTGATATGAAAAAGTAGGATTTTCATCGTAGCTTTTTCGCAGACTCTATGATAGTATAGAACCATCCAAAATCGTGTTTTTCTGTGAAAACGAGGAATCTGGGGCGACTGTATGTACATGAAGCGGAACGCGGAGCAACCTTACCTGGGCTTAAAAATCAAGTGGTTCGACTGAACGGCCTCGGGGAGCTGCGAATTCAGCGTGAAGGCATTCGATCAGACGCTGTTACGATAACAACAAGAGGAAAACCGAAAAATGGGAAGAGTTACGGAGGAAACGGTATGAACGTATTGTTTATTGGAAACTGGGATCCGGTGGGAAACGGTCTTGCCAATCGCTTGTTACGAGAAGGACATACAGTGTGCTGGATGACGGAAGAAGACCAGACAATTCTGTGGAATGGGCGACTTCAGGGCAACATATACCGGGGCAGCTTCCGGATGGAGGAATTGACGTACATTCTGAAATCCCAGATGATTGATACGGTGGTGTTTCTGACGGCTTCCCTGCGGGAAACTATGTGGGAAACAGCGGAATATGAGAGTCATATCCGTATTTTGTCCAGTGTTCTGGCGGGATTGCGTGGATATCCTGTAAAGTCTTTTGTTTATTTGTCTTCCATGGAACTTGAGTATGCGGATCATGTGACACCAATGCTCAGCGATTTGATGGCGGGGGAACTGTACTGCCAGACCTACAGCACAGACGGAAATCTCCCAATTCTGGTTGCTCGCCTGGGATATGTATACGGAAACGCAACATCAGCCCAAGTGGGGTATATTGGGCGTACGCTGAATGAGATTCTGAAGCAGAATCCAATTCGCTCTGTGTTTGGCCCGGAGGAGTATGTGGATACCATCCATGAGGAAGACGCGGCCATGGCGCTGTACCAGCTGCTTATCCTGCGGAAAACGGGCAGATATAATCTGGTAAGTGGTCACCCCGTCACAATGGAGCAACTCTTTCAGTGCCTGGGCAAAGCTGCCGGGATGGAAGCGCGGGTGGAATGGAAAAACCTGTACCATACCGCGTCCGCCCAGCGCTTTCAAGCCGACGAAATCAAACTGCAGACCGGCTGGATTCCCTTCTATTTGATACAAGAGCGAGGGCGGGAGGTTCTTCAGCGCTGTGCAGAGCAGGTTAGACTGGAAAAGGCAGAAAGGGAAAGAAAGCAAAGTCGGCGCCATGTATTGGAACCGGTGATCAAGCGATTTGCTCCCGGCTCCTTCCTGCGCAGCGGAGTGGAAACGGTGCTGCTGTTCGTCGTTACGCAGGGGATTCTTCCGTTCAGCCAAAATGTTCCGGACTTAAAGTATGTAGATGTCAGAGCGCTGTTTGTGGCGCTGACGGCATGTTTCTATGGCACGGAAATGGGAATGCTGGCTGCTGTTCTGGCGTCGGGATCTTACCTGTATAGCTTAGCGGTATCTTATGTGGATGTTTCCTATCTGATTTACAGTGTGGACACATGGATTCCCTTTATTGCGTACATCATTACGGGACTGGTGATCGGAAACCATACCAACAGGCGCAAAGAAACGCAGAAGTCTCAGCAGAACAGCTATGCCCAACTGGAAAAGAAATACGCCTTTTTGCAGGCAATCCAGACGGAGACACTGGAAATCAAAAGCAAACTCCAGCGGCAGATTGCCAGATCAAGACACAGCTTCGGTGATATTTATCGGGTGGTGCTGGAACTGGATTCTCTGCGCCCGGAACGGATTCTACTGAAGGTTATCAGCATTCTGCAGAATACATTGGGCTGCGACCAAACGGCTGTATTTCGATTGGGAGGCGAGCAGTTCCGTTACGCGCGATTGATGGCGTGTTCTCCCATCCTGCAGGAAAAAGTCCCCAAATCTCTGGATTTGGAGGATTTCCCTTTGCTCAGGGATGGGATGAAGGCGGGGGAACTATTCGTGAATACGAACCTGCTTCCCGGGTATCCGGACTTTGCGGCGTCAATCCGCTGCCGGGGAGTTCTCTATGGAATGGTGATGGTCTACAATCTGGAGTCCGAAAAATTCACCATGTACTATCAGAATTTGTTTAAGGTTTTGATTGGGCTTGTGGAAAATAACCTGATTAAGGCGCTGGAATACGAGAATACACAAAGAGAAAAGAATTTCATCTCCGGAACAGAATTGCTGAATCCGAATGCCTTTGCCGAGCAGCTGGCATTCATGAAATCCCGGCAGGAGGGTGTTTCCTATCCGTTTACGCTGGCGCAAGTCCTTCCAAAATCGAACATGTCCTTGCAGACGGTGTCGCGGAAACTGTATTCCCTGATTCGTGTCAGCGATTATATGGGCGTGGATGGGGAAGGAACGTATTGGATCATCCTGACCAATACAGCTCCGGAGCAGCTGGATGGATTGAAGCGGCGATTTGAAAAGCAGGGACTGGATGTGGAGGCTGTGCTGCAATGAAGATCGTAATCTGCCTACTTTGCCTGGTCTATCTGGTAGCGTGCGGCCTTCAGTGTAAGAGAATTGTGGACAAGACCGGGAACAATCAGAAGGCTTCTTTTTTCCTTGTGCTGGGGATTTTTCTTCCGGTTGCGGGACCTGTGTTTTATCTGTTTTGCGAGAGGATTGGGAGCTTATACGCGGAAAAGGATTATGCGGACTTTTATATCAGCCGGCAGTTTAAACAGGACAACCTGGGTGTGATGCAGCGGTTAAACGCCCGGGAGGAACTGAACCGGGTGCCGATGTCCGAGGCATTGCGTTTATCCGAACCAAGCTACCGTCGGGACGCCATCATCCGACTGCTGGGAGAAGAAGACCTTCTACAGTATCTGGACGTATTGAAAGAGGCTTTGCTGAACGAGGATACGGAAACATCCCACTATGCCAGTGTGGTTATCATGGATCTTCAGCAAACGGTTCAGACCAAGCTTCAGCAGATAGAATACCAATACAACCACAATCCGGATGATCCGCAGTGCGCGCAAATGTGGGAGCAGATCCTGTTTGAGGTGCTTCGCAGCAAATTGTATGATGACTATAGCTATCGGCGCTGCCTTGCCAAATATCTTGATGTGTCAGACAAATTGTTGGCGGTGGAAGTTCCCCGGAGAAAGGATCTGCGGCATCGAACCAAAGTGGAGCTTATGCGGCGGAATTATACAGCTGCGCAGGAGTTCTGTACGCGCTACCTAAACCTGTATCCGGATAGCGAGGAAGCGGTTCTGGCACAGCTTCGGATTTTGATGGATACCCGGGACGCAGGCGGGATGCGGGAATTCCTGCGTACACTTTCCCAGCGTCCGGTGATGCTGACGACCAAAACACTGGACTATATTCGTGTATTCGAGAAAAGAGGAGTTGTGTGAACAAAGATTTGAGAAAAGTGCTGCTGTTGGTGGTGCTGTGCGTTTGCTTTGCGGGACTGATCCTGCTTTCCAATCGAAATATCAGAATCGATGAAGACGCGTTCAATCAGATGTTCTCCGAAGTCAAGGTGCTGAAAGAGCCTCCAAAGGTAGAACTGACAGTATCTCCGGACAACCGAAGGGCGGCGCTTATCCTTTACAGTCCTGGCCGTGAACAGTCTGAAAAATATGCGGATAACCTGTGCATGGTTCTGAATCACCTGCGCATCGGCGTGGATACATTGCCGCTGGATCAGACAACGTCTGTGAAATATGAAGACTATGATGTGGTGATTATGGCATCCTCCCACTGGGGGGAGGAGATGCGGGATTCCACCATACGGCTGATTGATTACACCGAGCGGGGAGGAAAACTCCTTCTGGGGATCTTACCGGAAAAGACAGAGGAATCCTTTCAGAGTATTTACCGGCAACTGGGAATTGTCGATTATGGCGAATATGTGCTGGTCAGTTCCCTGGCCTTTGAGAAGGATTTAATACCTGGAATCTCCCACCGTGTTTTCCAGGGGGAGGATTTTCAGGATTTTGCCATTGGCTGCACGCTGGAGAATTCGGCCGATGTGTACATTTGGGGAGAAGCGGATGCCCAATCCGGTCAGCAGATTCCCATATTCTGGACCTATGACATAGGAGAAGGACGGGTGGCGGTCTATAACGGGACAGGGATTGTCGGTGATTTTTGGCGGGGAATTGCGGCAGGCTGTATCAACAGCTTGTTCGATACCACGATGTATCCCATCGTCAACGCGTGCAGCATCTTCGTTGACGACTTTCCATCTCCGCTGTATGATGCGGAATTTGATTTGTTCCAGGATGCGTACAACCGAACCCTTCAGGAGTTTTACCGGGATATCTGGTGGCCGGATATGCTCCAGACAGCCCATCAATACAATGATGTGTACACGTGCCTGTATGTAACCAGCTATGACAACGAAGTGGAGGCTGAAAACTTTGCCCACGCCAATTCCCGAATGGAACTGTATTTTGGCAACAGTCTGCTTCAAAATGGATATGAAATGGGAATGCACGGCTATAATCATCAGCCGCTGACTCTGGAAGGCGGCACACCGGAAGAACTGGATTACGTGCCCTGGAAAGACGCGGACGCAATGCGCGCGGCGGTGAGAGAATACATGGAAATCGCCGAATCCGTATTCCCGTCGGTGAGCGTTCAGACCTATGTTCCCCCCTCCAACTATCTGAGCCAGGAGGGAAGAACTGTGTTGGCCCAGGAATTGCCGGACTTGAAGATAATCGCTGGTGTTTACTCAAATGAGGGAGAGCTGGGAGATGTGTATGTCCAGGATTTCACCATTGCAGAGGATGGAATCGCGGAATTCCCAAGAATTACCTCCGGTATGGTGCCCGGTGATTATGATGAGTTAAGTGTAATCAGCGCCATGGGACTTCACGGAGTATTCTCCCATTTTATCCACCCGGACGATATCCTGGATCCGGAGCGCAGCAAGGAACAGACTTGGGAGGTAATGCTGGACGCATACCGCAATCTGATGCGGGATGTCCATGAAACCTATCCCTTCCTTCGGCCTTTGGCGGCAACCAACGCGGCGGATGCGCTTCGGATTTCGGATTCGGCGGAGCCGTATCTGGATATTTCGGAGGACGAGATTCAGGGAAGCATCGACGGCTTTCTTGGAGACACCTATTTCTACCTGAAGACAACGGCGTTGCCCCGATCTGTGGATTCCAGCTGCGCCATTGAAAAGGCCAGCAATGTCCAGGACAGCGACTATTATTTGGTGACAGTCAAAAGCCCGAATTTTACGATAAAGTTGGTGAGTTCATGAGAATCTGTATACTGGCGGAGGGGTGTTATCCCTATGTGGTGGGCGGCGTTTCCACCTGGATTCAGATGCTGCTGAAGCGAATGCCCCAGCATGAGTTTGTCATTGTAGCCATCGGCGCGGAAAAGAAACACAGAGGGGCTTATCAATACGAAATTCCTGAGAATGTGGTGGAAATCCGGGAGTATTTTCTGGATGAATATCTGATCACGCCCCGGAAGGCTTCGTCAAAAGTCCGATTGACATCTCAGCAGCGAGAAGCGACGCTGGAGTTTTTGCGGGGGAATCTGCGGGATTGGGCCAGCTTGTTTGAACTGTTTCAGGATGACTCAGAGTCCCTTGCCAACGACTTCCTGATGTCCCGCGGCTTTATGGATATTGTACAGCGGTTAAGCGACGAATCCTATGTCCACACGCCGTTTAAGGATCTTTTCTGGAATCTGCGTTCTATGCTGATTCCAGCACTGAATCTGCTGCGCTGTCCCATTCCGGAGGCGGATCTATACCATTCCGTCGCTACTGGCTATGCCGGGTTACTTGGAGCGAAATTCCACTACTTTACCCGGAAACCATACATCGTGACCGAACACGGCATTTACACCCGGGAACGGGAGGAAGAAATTCTGAAAGCCGCCTGGGTGTCCCCCTATTTTAAGCAGACCTGGATCGCCTTCTTCCGATCCCTGAGTCACGCCGCGTATTTTCAGGCGGATCGGATTGTATCGCTGTTTGGCGGAGCCAGAAAACTCCAGATCGAATTGGGAGCCCCACCGGAAAAATGTCTGGTGATTCCCAACGGCACGGACATTCGCCGTTTTGCCAATGTACCGCTCATTCCGGAAGAACCGCATCCCCTGACCATAGGCACCATCACACGCGTTGTACCCATCAAGGATATTAAAACCATGATCCAAAGTTTTGCCATGGTGAAGCAGCAGCGGCCGGACGCGCGGCTGTACATCATTGGGCCATATGATGAGGACCCGGAGTACTACCAGGAATGCTGTGAGACAATGCAATATCAGGAATGTGAGGGAATTCATTTTGTGGGACGGGCGAAAGTGGAAGAGTGGCTCCCGTCCCTGGATATGGTTATTTTGACCAGCATTTCCGAGGGGCAGCCCTTTGTGTTGATGGAGGCCATGGCAGCCCACCGTCCGGTGCTGGCAACCAACGTTGGCGGCTGCCGGGAACTGATCGAAGGAGACAACGATGGATTGGGAATGGCTGGAAAGATTGTTCCTATAATGAGCCCCGCACAGATCGCGGCGGGAATTCTGGAACTGGGAGAGCGCACTTGCCATATGCGAGAGTTGGCAGAGAATGGATATCAGCGAGTTGTCCGGTTTTACCAGGATGTGGATTTCCTCAGGCGATACGACGCGTTGTACCGGTCGCTCCGGCAGGTGAACAGTGAGGAGGTGGCGCGGCAATGGCTGGCGTCGGTTTTGAACTGAAACGGATTTTTCGCGATAATGGCGGTGTACTGAATTCCATCAAAGGCTATTCCATTACCGCAGTGGTAACGGAAGGCCCCATGGTGCTGATGATCGCCATGCTTCTGGTTATGCGCTATATGATGACCCGCTTTGGCGCAGCTTATGGGGAACGGGAGATATTCCTGTTTTTTATGACATACGCCATGATTTTTTCCCATATTCTGGCCAATTCCCTTTTGATGTTTATCAATCGATTTATCTCCGACTGCATATATCAGGAGCGGCTGGATGAGATTTTGCCTTCCTTTTTCGGTATTGTATTCTGTTTGCTGCTGATCGGGGGGCCTGTGGCGGTCATTTATGTCCTGACAATTCCTGTGTCTTTGGGCATTCGTCTGGCGGGACTGATTTTGTTTTGCGTGATGACAATTATGTGGGTGCAGATGGCCTACTTGTCCGCGGTCAAGCGGTATGAATGCGAATTGCTGGGCTTTGTGGCGGGCAGCTGCGGGGCCATACTGGCGGCAGCCATAATGATGCTTCTGGGGATTTCCCCGCTCTGCGCGGCAATATGGGGAAGCGTAATTGGTTTCTTAATCATGCTGTTTGTATACATGGCGCAGATCCTGTACTGTTATCCAATGGGAACGTTCCATTTATTCCTCTTTTTCCCGCAGCTGGAACGCTACTGGATTCTGGTGGTTGTTGGCGTTTGCATGGCGCTTGGCCTGTATGTCCATAATTTTGTGTTTTGGGGAAGTGAATTTTGCAACCGGATTTTTCCCACAGGCGTGTTCTGCTCCAAGTATGATGTGCCCACCTTTTTCGCGGTTCTGACCATAATGCCCATGTTGATTCAATTTGTGGTATCGGTGGAGACTAGATTTTCCGTGAAAAACCGGGCATACTTTGACACAATTCTTTATGGCGGATGCCTGGATGATATTCGTGCCGCCAAGCGGGAGATGCAGGACGTGCTTTACGCGGAGCTTCTGCGCATGATGGAAATTCAGCTGATTGTTACGATCCTTGCGGTAACGTTTCTTGGAAATGTACTGAAAACCCTGGGACTGGATTACGATATGGTCGAAATCTACCGGCTGCTTTGCCTCGGCTACTATATCTACGGACTGCTGAAGTGCGGCATCGTGCTGCTGCTGTACTTTGATGATCGCAAGGGCGCCTGTTTGGGAGCCGCGCTGTTTTTAGGCTTGAGCATGATCGGTTCCATTCTGACGCTGACTTTGGGAGTGAAAACCTGGGGCGCCGGTTTCTTGTTTGCGGGAGCGGTATCCGCGGTGTGGGTTATACTGCGGTTAAAACGTTATTTGGATCGTTTGGAATACCATGTGTTTTGCGAACAGCCCTTATTTACCATGGAGGAAACGGGTGTTTTCACCCGAATCGAGAACCGCTTGGCACAGTCGGAGCAGCGGCGAAAACTGAGGAGGAAAGAACGTGAAGAGGATTTGGAAGCGGGTATGGAATAAACTTGGCGGATTGGGCGTCTGCGTAATCGGCGCTGTGCTTTTGGCGATGATCAGTTGGTACCTGATTCCCTACACGACACAAACGCAAACACAGCCTGAGACAACTACTCAGGCTGTGCGGGAAACGATTGCATCTGATCTGGCAGTGGAGACGATGCCCGGAATCAATGAAGTGGGAATGCATGAAAATAAAAGCATTTATAGCCAGGATGATCCGGACAGTCTTGTATATTTCTATGTCACCGTTCAGCGGGGAGACGCGGGATCCGACACCGACCATTCCTTCGCGGATGTGAGCAGCGTGGTGCGATTTATTGACAGCGCCCACTACGTCAATGATGTATACGCCCGGGCGATTGTGCAGGTAGGGGACGCCACCGGCCCCTTGCCCGGGATGTTGGGCTACGGCGCGACCAAAGCGAATGCCAGCATCCGGGTTCGGGGTAATTCTTCCACGACGATGCCGCAAAAATCTTACAAACTGGCGCTGGATGAAGAGGCGGGCCTTTGGCGGGGGCAAAGCAATATCGCTTTGAACAAGCACATATTTGACGCCACAAGAATTCGCAACAAGCTATATTATGATTTGCTGCGGTCGGTTGACCATATTTCCAGCCTGAGGACGCAGTTTGTGCGCCTGTTTATCAAGGACGAAACATCCGGACAGACAAGTTACACCGATTATGGATTGTTTACCCAGGTGGAAGTACCCAACAAAAAATATCTTGCCAACCATGGCCTGGATTCAGAAGGATATCTGTATAAAGCCATCAGTTTTAACTTTGAGATGTCTGACGCCCTGAAGAACTTTGATGATCCGGCCTTCGATCAAGAGGCGTTTGACGCTGTCTTGAATTGTAAAGGATATCAGGACAACCAGAAGCTAATTGACCTGGTAAACCTCATTGCGGACAGAAGTGTGGACATCAATGAAATTGTGGGCAGCTATATTGATCGGGAAAACTATCTGACCTGGCTGGCCTACAATATTCTGACAAACAATATTGACACAACTGTGCAGAATTTCTACCTGTACAGCCCGCTGAATAGCCAGAAGTGGTTTTTTATCCCCTGGGACAGCGATACGATGCTCTATGGGGAGGAAAGAAGCATTGAGGGAAATGATCAGGATTATGGAACCTGGGAGCATGGCATCAGCAATTATTGGGGCGTTCTGCTGCATCAGCGTTTTCTGAAAGACGCGGAAAACCGGCAGGCCCTGGCAGACAAGGTGGACGAGCTGTATCAAACCATCAACAAACAGACAATTGACAATTTGGTAAGAGAATACGATGCGGTGGTGCGGCCCTATGTGCTGGCTATGCCAGACATATACCATCTTTCCAACACGGTGGAAGATCGGGAAACCATTCTTGCGGGGATGGGGGAACAATTGGAAAAGGCTTACCAAATGTTCTATGACAGTCTGGAGGAATTGATGCCCTTCTTTCTGTATTCCCCGGAATTTACTGACGACACCATCCGATTCCGATGGGAAGCAGCATATGACTTTTCTAACGAACGGATCACCTATGATCTCACGGTTGCCGAAACACCGCAGTTTACCAATCCGGTAATCAACGTCACCGGATTGTCTGAAACGCAGTATGAAGCGAAGCTTCAGGAGTTTGCCGGTAAGACCTGGTATTTCCGGGTGACAGCCCATACTCCCAGTGGAAAGTCATCTATGGCGATGAACAAGATTCAGGTCAATGATATCTTTTTTCCCGGTGTGGATGTGGTAGAGGTTCCCGGATGAGAGAAAAATATCGTCACGAACTAAAATTCATCATCACCAACGGTGAATATGAACAGCTGCGCAAAGTCCTGCGCCCGGCGATGCGCTATGATACCTACGCAGGGGAGAATGGTCACTACCATATCCGCAGTATGTACTTGGATGATTTGTACCATACGGCATACCTGCAGAAAGGGGACGGAGTGGAAATACGGAAGAAGTACCGAATCCGCAACTACAACTGTGGAGTAAAGCCATTGTCGCTGGAATGCAAGTACAAATATGGTGCTTATATCTATAAAGAATCCGTCCCGTTGACAGTGGATGAATATCAACAGATTCTGCGCCGCAATACCCAGTTTCTTCTGAAACGCAGCCATCCTATGGCGCGGGAGTTCAGCGTTGACGCGGCGGCCAGAATCATACGTCCCTGCGTCATAGTGGCCTATGACCGGGAACCGTTCGTCAATGATGTGGGAGCGGTAAGAATCACCTTTGACAAGAATCTCACGGCCATTTCCCCCGGGGAGGATATTTTTGATTCCAATGCGCCGGGGTATTCGGTGCTCTCGCCGGGAAGCATGATTCTGGAAGTCAAGTATACTGGAATATTGCCGGTTCATCTTCAAAAAATCTTTGATTCATATTCTTTTGTAAGACTGTCCGCGTCCAAATTCTGTATGTGCGTAGACAGAGTAAACCATACGCTGCGCTAAGCCATAGCGGTTCGGGAGGAAACAGTATGACATTTCAAGATCTTTTTAAAAAATCAGTGCTGGAACTGGTGCCTGCTCAGGCGGAGCCGGTTCAGCTGATCATGACCATGTTGGTTGCGTTCCTGATGGGAATGGGAATTTTTACGGTATATCGTAAATTCTTCTTTGGCGTTGTGTACGACCATGCCCTGAATCTATCGCTGGTTGTCATGACAATTTTGGTGGCGGTTATCATTGTAACCATCAGCACAAACATTACCTTATCCCTTGGCATGGTGGGCGCTCTGAGTATTGTCCGTTACCGTACAGCGGTGAAGAATCCTCTGGATTTGATGTACTTATTTTGGGCAATTACATCCGGCATTGCCATCGGCGCCCAATACTATTACATTGCGCTGATTGCCTGGATTGTGGTTACCGTGACAATGATTTTCCTGAAAGGAATAAAAGGACGGGAGAATACCTATGTCCTGATTGTGACATACCAAACATCTCTGGAGGTGGAGGAGAATATCCGCCGCCAATTGGGAGAATACCATAGCAAACTCAGCTCAAAGGTTGTTAAAGGTGACGTAACGGAGTTGACAATGGAATTGCATCTGAAAACCCCCAATCTGAACGTGACCCATGGAATTCAGACGCTGGAAGGCGTGCGGGATGTCACGCTGGTGGAGTACAGAGGGAATCTGGATATTGGAGTATGAAAAAGAAAATGTGGATTTTGGTGGGATTTGCATTGCTTGCGGCAGCGGCGGTAATAGGCTGGCTGCGGCTGCCGCATTCCACCCAGCTGAGGAATGTGGAAATAAACGTGGGGAGTAAACCCCTGACGAATCCCTTGAAAGGATTTATGGCTTGGGGTGAAAATCATACTTCCGATCCGCTGATTCGATTGGCGTATATTCCGGTGTACTGGGATGAACTGGAGCCGGAAGAAGGGGTTTACGACTTTGCGGCGCTGGAGGAACGGTGCAATTTTGCCCAGTGGCGGGAAGACAAGGTGCACCTGGTACTTCGCCTTGTGTTGGACACACCGGCGGATGAGGCTCACATGGATATCCCACAATGGCTTTATGACAAAATGGGGGGAGCCGGGACATGGTATGATTGCGGCTATGGAAAGGGATTCAGCCCTGACTACACCAATGAAACATTGATCCGGGAGCACAGGGAACTGATTCAGGAATTGGGAAAGCGTTACAGCCAGGATCCTCAGCTGGCATATGTGGAATTGGGAAGCTTGGGCCATTGGGGTGAGTGGCACGTGAATCAGTCTGCCGGAATCCCGCAATTTCCTCCCCAGGAAATTTGTGAAGCCTATGTAGAACCCTATGTGGAAGCCTTCGGTGGGAGCAGGCTGCTGCTGCGCCGTCCGGTTTCCATTGGGGTTACAGGGGGGATGGGACTATACAATGACAGCTTCGGGCTGAAAGAGTCTCACGAATTTTGGTTGGATTGGATTCAGAATGGGTATATGTCCGACCAGAGCGGGGAGACACTGCCCGGCATGCCGGACTTTTGGAAGACAGCCCCATCCGGGGGGGAAATATCCCCCTCCAAGGAAATGAACTGGTATTTTTCTTCCGAACAATACCCGGTGACGCTGGATTTAATGAAGCGCAGCCACACTACCTTCTTAGGCCCAAATTCTCCCAAAACCGGTGAATTATCCGGAACAGAACGGGAGAATATGGAGGCATTTCTGGCAGAAATGGGATATTGCCTTGGAATACGATCCGCGCGGATGGTACGGGAGCTGTTTACCGGGGAACTGACGCTGTCTATGGACTGGGAAAATACCGGTGTTGCGCCGCTGTACGCGCAGTGGCCGCTGCGAATTGAACTTCGCGGGGAGGATGGCAAGACGGTATGGACTCAGCAGCTGGTTCACAATTTTCAGACATGGGATACCGGGATTCATTCCCTGACCGTACCGCTGCAAGGAACCGGCAAAATGGATTCCGGGCATTACACGGTCTATGTTGGAATTGTAGACCCTCTCACAGGTATGCCGGAGGTGGCGCTGGAGATGGATACGGTGGAAGACCATGGCATGTACTTTCTGATGGATATCTCCCTATAGCAAAAAAGCCATCGAGCGTTCCCTGCCTGGAATTTGGCCCTTTGCTTATAGGGAAGATTCTGGTGAATGGCTATTGCTGCGAGTCTGTATGGCTTCTGAGATTTCTCCATGGCGTAGTTCAGCCTGACGAGCTTTTCTTGGCGGCATGGGATATGACAACGTTATAATCTTTGCCCATGCAGTTTGTAAGTTGTCCTGATTGGTAGATGAATGGAGACAGGACGGCATAGGCCAGGATCTTGTGGGCAGAATCGAAGTTAGAAAAATCACTGACTTCTGCCAGGCTTATGGTGCCGACACGCTTGCCGACGCCCGGGATCGTGCGGTTTATTCATAAAAAGGAAAACGCCCAGAACCGTTGCGGTTCCGGGCGTTTTTGTTGGAGCTAGTGACCTGACTCGAACAGGCGACCTTCTCATTACGAGTGAGATGCACTACCGACTGTGCTACACTAGCGTCAGTTTAGCTTGATTATTATATCTGTTATCCAGGAAAAAGTCAACTCTTTTTTTAGCGCGCCAAAGAAGGATCCGAAACGTCCGGGAAGAAGGCATCGGGCCAAAATCACAGGATTTTGGCCCGATGCTCGTTACATCAGGTGGGATCGTAATTGACGATGATGTCGTGGCTGCGCAGAGCGGATACGTCTTCGATTTCGTTGCCGAAGACGTTAACCTGAACCAGACAATAGTTGTCTGCCAGTGCGTCGATATTGGTCAGCTGGTTGTAGTCCATATAGATATGGGTTAGGGAGTCCATATTCTGCAAAGAGTCGATGGTGGTCAAAGCGTTATTGGAGCCGTCGATGGTTTGCAGGGGACAGCCGTCAGGCCATTGGGGCAAGGCGGCAACCTGGTTGTTGGAGAAATCGAAGACCTGCAGCTTGGTCAGAGCGCTCAGCGCGGAAATGTCCGTAATGGTGTTATGGGAAATGTTCAGCTCTGTCAGCTCGGTGCAGGCGGAGAGAAGGGACACATCGGTTATCTGGTTATGCTCCGCGGAAAGCTTGCTCAGCAGAGGAAGGCTATCCACACCGCTCAGACTTCCGATCTGGTTATTGTTGACGCTGAGGCTTGTGAGTTTGACACAGGAGGCCAAGGGAGACACAGAGGTCACCGCGTTATGATCCAGATCCAGGATCTGCAGGTTGGTCAGGCCGCTCAGGTCGGACAGGTCTGTGACGGCGTTGTTCTCCAGGTTAATCTCCGTCAGCGTGGTCATATACTTCAGGGACGACAGGTTTCGGATGCTGTTGTGGTTCAGATCCAGATAGCTCAGGCAGGGGGAGCCTTCCAATGCCGCGATGGTACTTAGACTGCACTCAGCCAGCGTCAGCCGGGTGAGCATGGGCAGGGAAGTCAGGACGGAAAGCTCCTCGGCGGGGAAGGTGCTGCCTGTAAGATCCAGGGTGGACAATTGAGTCAGGGAGGACAGAGCGCTGAGGCTGGAGATCTCCTGACCGGTAATGGTCAGCCTCTCCAGATAGGGCAAGCAGCGCAGATCGCTGTAGTCGGTCACGCCTTCAGGCACGGTGAAGTCGGTGATCTCCCAAAGCTGATTGGTGTAAACCGTTTCCTCGGCATCCGCGCCGATCAGCGCGCGAATGGCGGCCTCCATGGCGGCATCCGCAAAGGTCACAGGCTCAATGACGCCGGTGATGGTATAGCCGAGAACGGTGACGGGACTGACCAGACCGTTTTCTCCGACGCTGATGGCGTAGATCGTGCTCTCACCGGTGGGGAGGGAAATGGGTTCGTTGAAAACAGGACCGTCGATGGAGGGATATGTCCCGTCCGTGGTGTAAAAAATGGTGCCGTTGGAGCTCAGTCGGATGTCCATATGGCGGCTGTAATAACCTGCCGCATTGTCAGCAACGGGGGCGCTGGGGCGCAGGGCATCTATCTCGGCCTTGATGGTCGGAACGGAAATGCTTTCAAGCATGTTCACCGCGTCCAGCAGCTTATCCTGCTCCACATACGTCTTACACAAAGCGGTATAAAGCTCCACCGTGGGGCCGCTGTGAATAGCGTTGGTCAGGGTATACTCTGCCTTGGTGTAATTGCCGGCGTGCTTGTACTGCTCCGCAAGCTCGATGGCTACGTTTTCATTCCTGCCGGAGAAGGTGTAGGCCATGTTGTAGAACAGGGAAGACAGGCGGGAATTGCCATGCAGGTCGTTGAAACGCGCCTGACTGAGCAGGATATCCTGGGTAAAGCTCCGGTCATAATCAAACAGGTACCAGAAGATGCTGAGAAAGATCAACAGCGACAGCAGCAGCGGCACCAGAATTCTGGTTGCTTTTTTCATAGAAAAATACTCCGTTTCGGAAGAATCTCAATGAATTATACAATATATCCCCAATAAAGTCAAGCCTGGTGGAACAGGGAGGGATAGACGATACATTTGGGGGAAGATTGGCGGAAAGGGAAGACGGCTACATAATCAATTTGCTGACCTGCTGTAAGGCGTGTTTCTTACGGCAGGTTCCTCCAATTCCTGCATTTTTCCTGAGCGACATCGTATTGGCGCTCAGAATGGATCCGGAAGCCATGTTGGGAAGATCCTGCCGGAAATGGAATATGGGCCGGCTCACAAAACGCAAGCCGGCCCATATCGCTTTCTTGGATCACTGCTTCGCCTGTTTCATGGACAGGCTGATCCGGTGCTTCTTTTCATCCACGCCAAGCACCACGACCTTAACGACATCGCCCACTTTGACCACCTGGCTGGGGTGCCGCAGACGGCGGCTGGAAACCTCGGAAATGTGGACAAGTCCGTCCTGGTGAACGCCGATATCCACAAACACGCCGAAATCGATGACGTTGCGCACGGTGCCGGTCAGTTCCATTCCCGGCTTCAGATCTTTCATTTCCAGAACATCCTTACGCAGAACGGGCGCGGGAAGCTCATCCCGGGGATCCCGGCCGGGCTTGGAAAGCTCCTTGGCGATGTCCAGCAGGGTCGGCTCGCCTACGGCGCATTCCTGGGCGGCTTTGCTCAGACCGTAGGCCTCCAGCTTGCCGGGCAGGGAGGAAAAATCGTCTCCGGCTTTGCAGCCCAGCAGCGTCAGCAGAGCCTTGGCCGCGGCGTAGGATTCCGGATGGACGCCGGTGTTGTCCAGCACCTCCTTGCTTTCCGGGATCCGCAGGAAGCCGGCGCACTGCTCAAAGGCCTTGGGGCCTAATTTGGGGACTTTTTTCAACTGACTGCGGCTGGTGAAGGGGCCGTTTTCCTCCCGGTAGGCCACAATGTTCTTAGCGGTGGCGGCTGTCAGGCCGGAGACCTGCTGCAAAAGGCTTCGGGAGGCGGTGTTGGCATCCACACCTACGGCGTTGACGCAGTCCTCCACCACGGCGCCCAGCGCTGCGTCCAGCTCCTTCTGGGGGCAATCGTGCTGGTACTGGCCTACCCCGATGGCCTTGGGGTCAATTTTCACCAGCTCCGCCAGAGGATCCTGCAAACGCCGGGCAATGGAGACTGCGCTGCGCAGATTCACATCGTATTCCGGAAATTCCTCCGCGGCCAGGGGGGAGGCGGAGTAGACGGAGGCTCCTGCTTCGTTGACGATCATATAGCTGGCTTCCGGGAAGCTGCGCAGAAGCTCCACAGTCATGGCTTCCGTCTCCCGAGAGGCGGTGCCGTTGCCGATGGCGATGTGCCGGACGCCGTGCTTTTTCATCAGCCCGGAGAGGACGGCAATGGCTTCTTCCTTTTTTCGCTGGCTGAAGGTGGGGTAGACCACGGCGGTGTCCAGTACCTTGCCGGTGGCGTCCACAATGGCGACCTTGCAGCCGTTGCGGTAGCCTGGATCCAGCCCCATGGTGACGAAGCCTTTTACCGGAGGCTGCATCAGCAGGGGCTTTAAGTTCAGGGCGAAGTTGTGGATGGCCCCGGCGTAAGCCCGGTCGGAAAGCTCGCTGCGGACTTCCCGCTGGATGGAGGGGAAGATCAGCCGCTCATAGGCGTCCTCCGCCGCGGCGCGGACGAAGGAGGAAACCCGGGCGGTGGGCTTCAGGGCGCGGCGGCAAACCAGTGCCGGGCCGTCATTGCCGGGAAGGGTAACGACGGGCTTCAGGAACCCCTCTTTTTCTCCGCGGTTGACAGCCAGGATCTGGTGATCCAGAATCCGGGGAATGGGCTGGGAAAAGTCGTAATACAGCCGGTAGACGCTGTCAGTCTCCGGATTTTCGGCCTTGCAGACGAAGACGCCCCGGCGCAGAACCAGATCCCGCAGGGCCTTGCGAATCTCTGCATCGTCAGAAAGATCCTCGGCGATGATATCGTTGGCGCCTTGCAGAGCGTCTTCAGCCGTTTCGACGCCTTTTTCCGGATTGATATAGTCCTTAGCCAGTTCGGCGGGATCTGTGCCGTCCTGGGCGAAGATGGCTTGGGCCAGAGGCTCCAGACCCTTTTCCCGGGCAACGGTGCCCCGGGTGCGGCGCTTCTGCTTGTAGGGACGGTACAGATCCTCCACCTCGGTTATGGTGGCGGCATTGTCAATGGCCTGAGCCAGCTCCTGGGTCAGCTTACCTTGGTTCTCAATGGACTGCTTGACCTCATCCCGGCGCTGCTGAAGATTGCGCAAGTACGTCAGCCGGGTCTCGAGGGCACGAAGGGCGGTATCGTCCATGGCGCCGTGAAGCTCTTTGCGGTAACGGGCGATAAAAGGAATGGTATTGCCCTCGTCGATAAGGGTTACCACGTTTTGCACATATTCTTTTTTCTGCCCCAATTCCCGGGACAGGATCTCAATGATCGATTGCATGGGCACGCTCCTAAAAATAGTTTCAAAAAGCATTCTACCACAAATCCGAATAAAAGGGAAGGGAAAATTCCAAAGGACTTGCCTCCCGGCAGAAGCCGTCCGGCACAGGCAACTTAGTGCCTTGTTAAATCTAAATCTTTCATAAATCAGAATATTGTGCTATAATAACCTCAGATGATAATAGGGGGT
>CALWXQ010000025.1 GCA_944385545.1 uncultured Oscillospiraceae bacterium
TCCACTTTTTAAACTTTCGGCTGAGTCAAAATCTCTCGGCATCAGCTCTTGCCGATTTAATCAGAGCTTCCTTAATCTTTCATTTAATCAAGAAAGAGACTCAGCATGAAGGGGAAAATCCACACAGGATTCCCCCCCTTTTTTTTGAAGCTTGTGCCGGGCCAATCGCTTCCGGCGTCGGCCCTTAAGTTTGGTGATCCTCGGTGACCGCGCCGGTGCGGTAGGCCTGGAGCAGAAGCATCAGCTCCTCCACCCGCTGTTGCAGCTGGGCGCCTTCGTCGGTTTGGCAGATCCGCATGCGGCTGTCCAGGATCTCGAAGACCTGGGACTGGTTGCGGATGTCGTGGTTTTTGTGGATGGCGTTCCACTTCCCGGGGAAGGGCTGGTGGGACACGATCCGGTAGTGCCGGGAGTTGTAGATCAGGGTATACCCGGCGATGCCGGAGGTGGGCTGGTAGGCCTTGCTGAAGCCGCCGTCGATCACCAGCAGCTTGCCGCCGCCTTTGATGGGGCTTTCCCCCTTCTTGGCGCGTACGGGGACGTGGCCGTTGATGATGTGGCAGTGGGGGCCTTCCAGGCCGAATTCCTTCAGGAGCATCTCGCACACCGCCGGATTCTGGCAGTGGATGTAATAGGGGTTCTTGGCCTCCGTCCAGGTCTGTTCCTCCGCCAGGAACCGCCGCTCAAAGGTGGTCATCCGATCCCTGCCGAAAATGGGGCTGTTCCGCCCGGCCCACAGCCACCACAGGAAGTCCATGCCGAACTGCCGCTCCGGGCTGCCCCGCTTGTCGTAATAGGCCTTCCGGGCGGTTTTCTCCGCGTAGTCCAGGAATTCCCGGCCGCTGCGGGCCTTGCCGCCGATGGTGAAGGTCATAAGCTCGCCGTCCTGGGTCATGGGAATGCAGCCGTGGAACAGCAGGTTGCCGTTGCAGACGCGGTACAGCCCGCCCTTGGAGTAGAGGAAGCGGACGTGCTGCTGCAACTTTTCGGAATTGCGGAAGGCGTCGGTGAGCTGCCCGATGACCTGGCTCTCCTCCTGGGTCAGGGCATAGGGATCCCCGGGATCCACGGTGGGGAAGTCCCAGTCCAGCAGCGGGTAGGTCTGGCCGTCCACGGCGACGGTCTTGCGGTCATAGTCGATCTTATCCAGCAGCAGCCGGTCGGCCATGCCGAATTCCGGATGGCGCAGGATCTTCTGGCCCTCCAGCTTAAACAGGATCATGGTGATGGCCTTGTACATCCGGGCGCTGAGGAGCTTATCCTTCTCCGTATAGTGCTCCGCGTCGTCCCCCATGAGCTTCACGGCGAAGCGGTGGGTGCTGCAATCCCGATAGACCTCGTTGGCGAAAATGGACAAAGGCCGCAGGGAAATGCCGTAGCCCGTCTCAATGACGTCCAGGTTGTTATAGCGGATGGAGTTGGACAGCACCGTAGCCACCAGCGTCCGGGAACCGGAGGCCGCCCCCATCCACAGCACGTCGTGGTTGCCCCACTGAATGTCCACGTTCCGGGTCTGGAGCAGGGAATCCATGACGATGTCCGCCCGGGGGCCGCGGTCGAAGATGTCGCCTACAATGTGCAGCCGATCCACCACCAGGGCCTTAATCAGGGCGCACAGAGCCTTGATGATATCCGGCGCCTGACCGGTCTGGGTAATGGTGGAGATGATGTTCTCATACTGATCCCGGCGGGAGCCGTCCTCCCCGGCCAGATGGATCAGCTCGTCCAGGATGTGCTCGTAGTCCGGCTCCATATAGGAGCGTACCTTCCGCCGGGTGTGCTTGGTGGAGACAAACCGGCACAGCTCCACCAGCCGGTGGATGGTCAGCCGGTACCATTCCTCCAGCTCCTCCACCTCGGCGCAGGCCAGCTCCAGCTTGGCCGCGGGGTAATAGATCAGGGTAGCCAGATCGCTGCGGTCCCGCTGGGACATGGTGTTGCCGAACATCTCCTCCAGCTTCTCCTTGACTTCGCCGGAGCCGGAGTTGAGAATGTGCAGAAAGGCCTCGTGCTCGCCGTGAATGTCGGACATGAAATGCTCCGTCACCTTGGGCAGGTTCAATATGGCCTTCAGACGAATGATCTCCGTACCTGCCGCCTGAACGGTGGGATACTGCTTGCTCAGCAGCCGCAGATAGTGCAGCTGCTCGGGGGAGAAGGCGCGTTTGGCGTCCATGGTGCTCAGCCCTTTCCTGTATGCCGCCGTGGCGGCTTTTTTTCTATTATAACGAATCCTACCCCGGTCGGCAAGGGGGTTTTCCCCCGGCGGGCCTCATTCGTAAAGATTTCTTAAGATCCCCAAGGCTTGACATAGGGAAGACCTGGGAATATAATGAACCAAAAGGAGGAATCGGCCCATGAACCTGACAAAGAAAATTATCTATATCGTGGTAATTGCCGCGCTGCTCATTGCCTTCGGCGTCAGCGCGTTCTTCGTGGTGGACTATCTGATCGAGGGTAAGCAGCAGCAGGATCTGTATGACCAGCTGGCCAGCATGAAGGGCGAGACCCAGACGGAGCGAGCCACAACCCCCGTCACCCAGTCCTCTCAGCCGCCTGCCCAGGACGAAACCACTCCCCCCCAGACCACCGAGGCCACGGAGCCGGGGATCCTGGAGGCCTACCAGGAGCTGTACGAAATGAACCCCCACATGGTGGGCTGGATCAAAATTGACGGCACCAAGCTGGACTATCCCGTGATGCAGACCCCCGATGAGGTAGACTACTACCTGTACCGGGACTTTGAGAAGAACGACAGCAAGCGGGGCAGCATCTACGCCCGGGAGGTGTGCGACGTCAACGAGCCCAGCGACAACATCACCATCTACGGCCACAACATGGCCGACGGCTCCATGTTCGCCGCCCTGAACAGCTACACCCGGAAGGAAACCTGGGAAAACAACTCCCTGATCTTCTTCGACACCCTGACGGAGTACCATACTTACAAGATCTTCGCCGTGTTCAAGACCAGCGCCAACCTGGGCGAGGGCTTCAGCTATCATCAGTTTGTAGACGCGGAAAGCGAGGCGGAGTTTGACGAATTCGTTCAGACCTGCAAGAACCTGTCCTTCTACGACACCGGGGTCACCCCCAAGTACGGCGACAAGATGATCTGCCTGTCCACCTGTGAATACTCCCTGAACAACGGCCGGCTGGTAGTCGCCGCCGTGCGGATCGCCTGATACACCCTGATACATATGACATACATATGACAATACCGGATCTTCCCTGAGAAGATCCGGTATTTTTCCGCCGGTGCCGGCGTTATCAGTCCAGCTTTTCCCCGGTCTCCCGGTAGGGGCTTTCCAGGGGGGAGGCGGTGGCGGCTTCCTTTTTGTACTTGTCCACCAGCTTGGCGGCTTTGTCCACCGGCAAAATGGTGCCGGCGCCGGCAACGCAGCCGCCGGGACAGGCCATGCCCTCCAGCAGGTAGCCCTTATACTTGCCCGCCTTAGCCATGGCCATGAGCTTGCGGCATTCCCGCAGGCCCTCGGCCCGGGCGGTTTTCAGCTCCAGCTCCGGGCGGGACTGGTGGATCAGATCCGCCACAGCCTGGGCCACGCCGCCGGATACGGCAAAGCCCCGTCCGGCGGAGGTGCCTTCGTTCAGGGCGTCCCCGTCGTCGGCCAGGGTGGAGAAATCCACCTCCTTGGCCTCAAACATGCCCTGCAGCTCCTCAAAGGTGAGTACGAAGTCCACGTCGGAGCGGATGTCCGCCCGGATGGCCTCCAGCTTCTTGGCGGCGCAGGGGCCTACGAACACCACCTTGCACCCCGGATGTTCCTTCTTCATCAGCCGGGCGGTGAAGACCATGGGGGTCAGGGTCATGGAAAGCTTGCCTACCTCGCTGGGGTAGAGCTTCTCGATCATGGAGTGCCAGGAGGGGCAGCAGGAGGTAGCCATATAGTCCTGGTGCTGGGGAACCTTCTCCAGGAAGTCCTTGGCCTCCTCAATGGTGCACATGTCCGCGCCGATGGCTACCTCTACCACCCGGTCAAAGCCCAGCTGCTTCATGCCCGCCGCGAACCGCCCCGGGGAGACGTTGCCGCTGAACTGACCGATGAAGGCCGGGGCCACAATGGCGATGACCTGGTCGCCCTTCAGAATGGACTGGATGATCTGGAAGATCTGGCCCTTGTCCACAATGGCGCCGAAGGGGCAGCTGACCAGGCACTGGCCGCAGGCCACGCATTTATCCTGGTTGATCACCGCCCGGCCGTGCTGATCGGAGCCGATGGCGTCCATGCCGCAGGAGGCCTGACAGGGCCGCTCCAGGTGGATGATGGCATGGTAGGGGCAGGCGGCGGCGCACTTGCCGCATTTGACGCACTTTTTCTGGTCGATGAAGCTCTTGCCGTTGACAAAGGATATGGCCCCCTTGGGACACACCTGCTGGCAGGAGGCGGCCAGACAGTTCTGGCAGTGCTCCGTCACCTGGTAGCGGTTGGTGGGGCAGGCATGACAGGCGTAGGGGATGATGTTCACCAGAGGCGGCTCATAGTACTGCTCCGCCACAGCGGCGGCGTCCATGCCCTCGGTCATCAGGGTGCGGGTCTGGATGGGGCGGATCCCCAGGCCCATAGCCAGGCGCAGCCGCTCGCCGGCGATGGCCCGCTCCAGGAAGATGGACTCCCGGTGCAGGGGCTGATCCCCGGGGACGATCTTATAGGGAAGATCCTCAATGCTGCTGTAGTCCCCCCCGGCGTAGGCCATTCTGGCCACTTCGGTGAAGACGTTTTTGCGAATGTCCGTAATCAGGGAAGGGATACCTCTCATGTGCTGTTCCTCCGTGCATATAGTATCAAGTCCAGATTATTTTAACACATTACCGGAAAAGTTTCCACAGGAAAATCCGGAAAATTCCCCGGAAGTCCAAAAAATCCGTCCGCGGACGGGCCGCGGACGGAAGACAGGCTCACCGGCGCTTCAAAAGCCCGGGCTGATAGCCTCGTTTTTTGATGCAGTGGAAATAGGCGGGGAACAGGAAAATATCCGCCATGACCCAGGCGGCGGGATTGGCGAAGCAGATGGCGTTAAAGCCCAGCCAGGGCACCAGACACAATCCGAAGACGCCCCGGGCCACCATCTCAAACACCCCGGCCACCACCGCCAGCTGGGAGAAGCCCAGGCCCTGGATGGTAAAGCGCAGCAGGTTCACGAACAGCAGCGGCACATAGAAGGCAATGCAGGTCAGCAGGAACCGGCGGCTCATGGGGACGATGGCCGCTGCCGTGGCCGCGTCCTTGCTGTCCAGGAACAGCCGGATCGGGATATCTCCCCACAGCCAGGCCGCGACCAGGATCCCCAGGGAGTAGATCACCCCCAGCAGGGTGCAGGCCAGGACGCCCTGATGCACCCGCTCCGGCTTGCCCGCGCCCAGGTTCTGCCCGGCGAAGGTGGCGGCGGTGGTGCCCACGGCGTCAAAGGCGCAGCAGCACAGGAGGTTGACCTTGCTCCCGGCGGTCACGGCGGCCATAGCCACGGCGCCCAGGCCGTTGACGGCGGTTTGCAGCAGGATGCTGCCGATGGCGGTGATGGAGTATTGCAGCCCCATCGGCAGGCCCATGGCCAAAAGCCGGCGGACGTATTCCCGCCGCAGGCGCAGATCCTCCCGGCTCAGGCGGAGCAGGGGGAATTTTTTTGAAATATATCCCAGGCACAGCAGACCGGAAATCAGCTGGCTGAGCAGCGTGGCCCAGGCGGCCCCCGCCACACCCATGTGGAAGGAGACGATGAACAGCACATCCAGCGCCACGTTCAGCAGGCTGGACAGGATCAGGAAAAGCAGCGGGGTTTTGGAATCCCCCAGGGAGCGGATGATCCCGGACAGCAGATTGTACAGCATGGTGGCGGGGATGCCCAGGAAGATGATGAAAATGTAGTCGAAGGCATAGCGGAAGGTTTCCTGGGGGGTCTGCATCCAGACCAGGATCCGGCGGCACATGCCCATGGTAACCGCCGTCACCACCAGGGCGATCAAGGCGGTGAGCCAGATCATGTTGCCTACGAACCGGCGCAGGCCCTCATCGTCCCGCTGGCCGAATTTCTGGGCCACGGGAATGGCGAAGCCGGCGCAGACGCCGTTGCACAGGCCCAACACCAGGAAATTCGCCGAGCCGGTGGAGCCGACCCCGGCCAGGGCCTCCACTCCCAGGAATTTGCCCACCACAACGGTATCGACCATGCTGTAAAACTGCTGGAACAGCAGGCCGAACAGCAGCGGCAGCATAAAGGAAAGCACCAGCCCCAGGGGTCTGCCCCGGGTCAGATCTTTGGCGGAAGAAGATCTCATGGGAATCACCTCATACGGCAAGAAAGCGGAATTGTTGACCAAAATAGTAGCACTGTTTTTGGGCATTGTCAATAAGGAACTTCCCCCGTTCCGGGGCATACTTTCGGGACGGGCTTCATAGGCTGTAGCAATCATGCTGGGGGGGATCACTATGAAGCGGGTGGGTCGGATACTGGTGACGGGGATGGTGCTGCTGGGGCTGCTGCCGGTGAGCGCCCGGGGGGCGCAGCTGGCCCAGGGCGGGAAAAGCGCGGTGCTCATGGAGCTGTCCACAGGGACGGTGCTCTATGAGCAGGAGCCCCATCAGCCCCTGGCCCCGGCCAGTGTGACCAAGGTGATGACCATGCTGCTGATTATGGAGGCCATTGATAACCAGGTAATGGGCTGGGAGGATACGGTCACCGCCTCGGAGAACGCCGCGGCCAAGGGCGGCAGTCAGATCTATCTGAAGGCGGGGGAGACTATGACGGTGCGGGATATGCTTAAGGCCGTGGCGGTAAGCTCCGCCAACGACTGCGCCTGCGCCCTGGCCGAACACATCGCCGGCTCCGAGGCGGCCTTTGTGGAGCGGATGAATCAGAAGGCCCGGGAGCTGGGAATGCGGGACACCCATTTCGTCAATTGTACCGGCCTGGACGACGGAGCCGACGCCGCCGAGCACAGAACCAGCGCCTACGACATCGCCCTGATGTCCCGGGAGCTGCTGGTGAAGCATCCGAAGATCAAGGAGTTCACCACCATCTGGATGGACACCGTGCGCAACGGCACCTTCGGCCTATCCAATACCAACAAGCTCATCCGGTTCTACCCCGGGGCCACGGGGCTGAAGACCGGGTTCACCGTGGGGGCGGGGTACTGCCTGTCCGCCTCGGCCCAGCGGGAGGGGATGGAGCTGGTGGCGGTGGTCATGGGCTTCGACACCGCCCAGAACCGGAACGCCGCCTGCAAGAACATGCTGGACTACGGCTTTGCCAACTTCGCGGTGATTACCCCGGAGCTGGCCCACGCCCAGCCGGTGCCGGTGAAGCTGGGTACGGCGGACTCCGTGGAAGCCACCCTGGCCGGTCAGGAGGGCGTGCTGGTGGAGAAGGCCCAGAAAAGCGCCGTGACCATGGAGCTGACCATGGAGGAAACGGTCACCGCCCCGGTGGCCCGGGGCCAGCAGCTGGGAACGCTGACGGTACGCTCCGGCGATCAGGTGCTCCGGGAAATCCCGGTGGTAGCCGCCCAGCAGGTGGATCGCCTGACCTGGGGCCGCCTGTTCCTGCGGATCCTCCGCAAAGCCGCCATGGCCCAAAATCCATAACCCCCAGGGGCGCCCCGCAACGGGCGCCCCTTCCGCCGCACCCCTTCTTGGCTCGCCCCGACGCTGTAGGCTTGCCCCATCCGACGCACCCCTTGGCTCGCCCCGTTGCGATGGGGTCGCTCATTCTGAGCGCCCCTTGGCTCGCCCCTTGGGGTAAGCGAAGCGCAGTCGCGGTAGTGAATGACTGCGTAAGTGGACAGTCAGAGCCGCGGCCGGGCCCGCCGCAGCGGGCAGCTGTCAAAAATCTCTGATTTTTGACTGAGAGGGGCAGCCAGGCTGCCTCTACCTCAGCAGCTCAAAAAGACGCGCTGCTGCGGCGGCGTAAGTCCTCGGGAGTATGGCAGGCAAAAGCCGCCGCCCTTGGGGAGGGGCGGCGGCTATGGATGGATTTGGGGTCAATCCCGGCGGAGGGCTTCGATGGGGTTCAGGTTTGCCGCCTTTACCGCCGGGAGCATGCCGAAGATTACGCCGATGAGGGTGGAGAACACCACCGCCACCAGAATGGCCGGGGCGCTGATGGACACCGGGATCTGCATCATGGAGGAGATCAGCTGGGCCAGGATCACGCCGCTGACCACGCCGATCAGGCCGCCCAGGCTGGTGAGCACCGCCGATTCGGTGAGGAATTGCAGCAGGATCCGCCTCTTTTTCGCGCCGATGGCCTTCTTCAGGCCGATCTCCGCGGTGCGCTCGGTGACGGACACCAGCATGATGTTCATAACGCCGATGCCGCCTACCAGCAGGGAGATGCTGGCGATCCAGATCAGCTGGGTGTTGGTGGATTGGGACAGGCTTTGCAGCTGCTGGGCCTGCTCCAGCATGTCCTGGCTGCGGTAGTCAAACAGGGAATTTTCTCCCTGAATCTGCCGCTGGGTCAGCAGATCCGCCGCCGCCTTTCCCGCGTCGGTCATGGCGTCGGTGTTGGCCACCTTCACCGCCACGTTCTGAGGCTCGTCGAACCGGAAGGCCGTGGGCCAGGTGGTGCTGGGCATGTAAATGGCGCCGGAGGAGCTGTTCATGTACATCTGATAGTCCTTCATGGAGTTGATGGTGGGGGTGAATTCCTCGGACAGGGCCACCACGCCCACCACGGTGAACACGTCGGACTGGATCTCCACGCACTTGCCCACCGGGTTCTCCCCGCCGAACAGGCTGGAGACGGTGCCGGTGTCCACCAGGATCACCTTGCGGCAGTTGTGGAAATCCGATTGGGTAAAGCCCCGGCCGGTTTTCACCTGGTAGCCGTAGACCCCCAGGTAGTTCTGGTCAATGCCGTAGAGCTTGCCGCCGCTGAACTGGGTATTCTGGTAGTAGACCTGCTCGGCGTAGTTGCGGGAGGTGTACAAGGACACGCTCTGCACCTGATCCAGCTCCTCCAGCTCCTGGCGGGTCTGCTCGGTAATCACCTTCACATCCCCGGGGATGGGGTTCCAGCTCATGTCGTAGCTGTAGCCGTCTTGATTGAGCTGGACGGTGACCACATTGTTTCCCGCGCCGATGAGGTTCTCTTTGATCTGCTCATTGGTGCCCTGGATGGTGGAGACGATGGTGATGATGGCGGCGATGCCGATGATGATGCCCAGCATGGTCAGCACCGAGCGCATTTTGTGGCTCCAGATGCCCTGGAAGGCCAGGCGGATATTCTCTTTCATATGCCTTCCCTCCTTAATACTGATACAGATCAGAGACTTCGCCTTCCACCGTAGGCGCGCCCTGCTTGACGTCCTTGCCGTAGGGGAAGGCCACATAGTCCTCCTCGGTCAGACCGCTGAGGATCTGGGCGTAGCTGCCCCAAAGGCTCTTGCCCACGGTAACGGCGCGCTTGACCAGCTTGCCGTTGTCGCCCCGGACATAGACGTAGCTTACGCCGTCCTCGGTGCGCAGGAAGGGATTTTGCAGGTAGATGCCGGTGCTGCCCTGGGCGGTGGAATACTGGATGCTGGCGTAGCGCCCCGCCTGGAGATCCGCGCTGCCGTCTACGAAGACCATAAACGGATAGTAGGAGGAATTGGGGTTGCCCATGCCGTTCCAGCCGCTGTTCAGGCTGGGGAAGTCTCCGATGGACTGAACCACGCCGGTGTAGGTGCCGCCGGAGTTCCAGTCGTTGACGGTGACCTCCTGGCCGATTTGCAGGCTGTCCTTGGCCAGCTCGCTGATGGAGCCTTCTATGTAGAAGCCGCCGCCGCCGGAAACCTTCAGCACCGGCTGCATGGTCTGCTTGGCCTCCTCCTCGGAGAGCACGGAGATCACCTCGCCGTCGATGTCGGCGTAGACGTTGCCGTCGCTGACCTCGGCCTGCATGATCTTGTAATCCGCGTCGGTGATCTTGATGTTGAATTCCAGCTCCTGAATCTGCTTCTCCTGCTCGGCCCGCAGCTGCGCCAGCTGGGCGGAGGTGTAGCCGCTGCCATAGTCGATGGTGGGGCCGTCGGCGCCGTCCTCGTCCATGCCGTCCTCCATCAAAAGATGATCCGGAACCATGGCGGCGTCAAAGAAATACAGGGAAAAGCCGGTGTCCTTGGTGCCGCTGACCCAGACGCCCTGCCAGGCCACCCGATTGCCCAGGGACATATCCCCTTCCGTGACCTTGAAAACCACGTAGTAATCCCTTACCGAAATGGCCGGCAGCTCCAGATCCGGATCCAGCTCTCCTTCGGGAAGGGCGCTGGCAGAGGAGGACGGATCCGTCGAACCCTCCTGGCCCTCCTGGCCCTCCTGGCTCTCCTGGTCATCCTCCGGATACAGCGGATTGTTGGGATCCAGATCGGGATCCAGCGTCCCCGGCTCCGTCCCCGGTTCCGGTTCGGGTTCCGGTTCCGGTTCGGGTTCGGGTTCCGGTTCCGGTTCCGGCTCCGGTTCCGGTTCGGGTTCCGGTTCCGGCTCCGTTCCCGGCTCGGATTCCGAAGGATCGGTGGAATCGGTGGGGTCGGTGGGGTCGGTGGGGTCTGGTTCCCAGGGCTGGTTCAGGGTCTGAAGCTCCCCGGCCCGGATGCGAACGGCCTCCAGCATGTCGCTGTCGGTGATGGAGACCCCTTCGCTGAGCCAGCAGATCAGGGCCTGCTCCGGTGTGGAGCCGTCATATTCGGCGGAGGTGGAGATTCGGTACCGGCTCTCCAGGGGGTAGCCCAGATCCTCGTCCTCCACCTCCGAGGAGGACTGGGGGAGGGACATGGGCTTCATAGCCCGGATTTTCGCCAGCTGCTCCCGGGCGTCGGTAAGCTGGAGCTTCAGCTTCTCCACCTCCAGGCGCTTGCGCTCCAGGGCCAGGTCGGACAGGGTGGTGTCGAAGGTCATGAGCACATCGCCTTTTTTCACCGTGTCCCCCTCCTGCACCAGGATCTCGGTGACGATCTGGGTGTCCGAGAGGAATACCGTTTGGATCCGGTCGGTGGTGACGGGGCCGTAGCTTTCCTGGGAGTCGCCCCAGTATTCCGTCATGCCCACATGGCTGAAGGGGTATACCGCCACAGGCTCCCTCTTGCCCCCCGTTCCGAAGAAGACGCCCAGGCCTATGGCTACCGCCAGCACCACGGCGGTGCCTGCCAGCAGGAGCTTTTTCTGTTTAGGCTTCAGCTTCTTCATTCCCGGTCCCTCCCTTCTCCGGCGCGGAGCGAAGCTCGCCGTCCAGGATGTGATAGATCTTCCGGGCGCAGGCGGCGATGCCCGGCTCGTGGGTAATCATAATGATGGTCATGCCATCGTCGCTGAGGCTGCGGAAGATATCCATGATCTGGCTTCCCGCTTTGGTATCCAGGGCGCCGGTAGGTTCGTCCGCCAGCAGCAGATCCGGCTTGCCCACCATGGCCCGGGCGATGGCCACCCGCTGGCACTGGCCGCCGGAAAGCTGGTTGGGCAGGAAGTCCATCCGATCCTCCAGCCCCACCGCCTTCAGGGCCTGGGCCGCCCGCTCCCGGCGCTCCTTCTGGCCCACGCCGCCGTAGAGCAGGGGCAGGGCCACATTGTCCAGGGCGGTCATTTTGGGCAGCAGGTGAAAGCTCTGGAACACGAAGCCCAGATGCTGGTTGCGAATATCCGCCAGCTCGTCGTCGGTCAGATCCTTCAGATCCCGGCCGTCCAGGACATAGCTGCCGGAGGTGGGTACGTCCAAACAGCCGATGATGTTCATCAAGGTGGTTTTTCCGGAGCCGGAAGGCCCCATAATGGCGATGTAGTCCCCCTTCTCCACGGTCAGATTGATATTCTTCAGCACCCGCACAGGCTCCTTGCCTTGCTGGTAGTCTTTACAGATGTCGGTGAGGGTGAGAATGCTCATTTAGGCCAACTCTCCTTCCGCTGCCGCCGGTTCGGTCTGGGCCTCCGGCTGGTCGTGGGTGGTGGGCGCGCCCTCCTGGCACAGCTGGGCGTCGGGGAACGCGATGTAGTCCTCCTCGGTCAGGCCCTCCAGGATCACGTAGGTATCCTGCATGGCGTTATAGTCTCCCAGGGTCACGGCGCGCTTTTCCAGGCGGCGGCCCTTCTCCGCCCAGACGTAGGCGGAGCCGTCCTCCTCAAAGCACAGGAAGGAGCCGCCGATGGACAGACCCGCCGCCTGGGTCTCGTCGGTTTCCAGCTCCATGTAGATGTGCTGGCCCAGAATCAGGCCCTCGGTGCTGTCCATCTCCACGTAGAAGGGGTAGCGGCTGGAGGAGGTCATCTCGTCGGAGGCGCTGCCGTAGTAGCGGTCGGTATCAGAGCCTTGGGTGGGGCTTTCATAGTCCACCAGGGTCACGGTGCCGCCCCAGGTCTGATCCGGGTCGGTGCGGGAGAAGATCTTCACCCGGTTGCCCTCCATGATCCCGCCCCGCTGCAGCTCGCCCAGCACGCCCTTGACCCGGTAGGAGCCGATTTGCTGGATGGTGATGTAGGGCAGGGGCTTGCCGTTGTTGTCGGTGCCTTCTTCCACAATAGCCTGAACCCGTCCCGCCACCGGGGAGATCACGGTGGCGTTGTCCAGCAGATTCTGGGACTTCTCCACCTCGGCTTGCTTGGTCTTCACCTTCAGCTCCGCCTCCTTCAGGTTCACCTGCATGGTCTGAATTTCCACGGTGTACTGCAGCTTGGCGTTGCCGCTGACGGAGTTGCGCTCCTTTTCCAGGGTGGAGATCTGGGATTTGTAGTTTTCAATAGAGGCGTTGAGCTGCTCCAGCTCCAGCTTCTGCTTGTCCAGGGTCAGCTGCAGCTCCTCGGTATCGTAGCTGAACAGGGCCTGCCCCTCCTCCACGTCGTCGCCCTCCTTGACCAGCAGCTCCTGGATGGTCTTGTCGGCGTCCTTCTCGATTTCCGTAACGTTTTCCGATACCACTACCCCGGTGAACCGATCTCCCGGGGCGATGCCGCCCAAGGCGGACAATGTCCGCACAGACTGGACATATACCGCCGTTTTGCCGCTGCATCCGGTGAGCATCAGAGCCAAGGCCGCCCCCAGGGCCAGCCATTTCTTCATGCCTGTCATGTTAGAACCTCCTGAATTGGGTTTTCGTTCATTATACGAGGTTTCTTTTTAAGAATCAACCGCTGACACTTTAAAGATTGATTAAGTTTGTCCCCGGCATATTTCCGGCCCCGGGACATAGATTGTCCCAAGGAGGGGAGCGCATGGGAAAGCGGGACATTTTGATTTTGCTGCTGGCGTTGGCGCTGGCGGCCATGGGGGCGGCGGGACTGTATCTGAACAGCGCCCTGGGAACCGGCTCCTGGGGGCTGAGCTTCCGTCAGCCGGGACAGCCCCCGGTGGGGAACGCCGGGGCGGAGCAGCTGCGCCGGTACGACGCGGCGTACATCGGCGACACCGCCCAGCCGGTGCTGTATCTGACCTTTGACGCCGGGTACGAAAGCGGCTTCACCGCCGGGATCCTGGACGTGCTGAAAGCCCATCAGGTTCCCGCCGCCTTCTTCCTGGTGGGAGATTACATCCGGCGCAATCCGGATCTGGTGCGGCGGATGGCCCAGGAGGGGCACACCGTGGGCAACCACACCATGCATCACTACGACATGAGCAAGATCTCCGGGGAAGAGGACTTCGCCCGGGAGCTGCAAGGGCTGGAGGAGCTGTACCGGGAGACGGTGGGGCAGGAGCTGCCCCGATACTACCGGCCGCCCCAGGGGGTGTACAGTGAGGAAAATCTGAAAATGGCCCAGGCCCTGGGCTACCGCACGGTGTTCTGGAGCCTGGCCTACGCCGACTGGAACAACGACGCCCAGCCCAGCCCGGAGGAGGCCTTTGACAAGCTCCTGCCCCGGGCGCACAACGGGGCGGTGGTGCTGCTTCACGCCACCTCCCGAACCAACGCCCAGATCCTGGACGAGCTGCTGACCCGGTGGGAGGGGCAGGGCTACCGGTTCGCCTCCCTGGACGAACTCTACGAAAGCCTCCCCGCCCAGGGATAACGCCCAACGGCGCGGGGTGATAAGAAAGGCCGGGGGCGGCGCCGGAACATTCGTTCCGGCGCCGCCCCCGGCTGGCTGTTTTCAGCGGCTGCGGCTGTTCAGAATCTGCACCGTCCGGTACAGGGCCAGGGCGGTCTGGCCTCGGGTCAGGGGTTCCTCCGCCGTCAGGCGAATGCCCTCCTCGCCCAGCGCCGCCAGGACGTTCGCGGTAACGTCCCCCTCCTCCGTGGCGGAGGCCTCCAGGGGCAGATCCAGGGCGTTCTGGAGCATCACCGCCGCCTGATCGGCGGTAATGGGGCTGTCCGGGGAGAAGCGCTGGGGATCGGAAAGTCCCGCCGTCAATCCCGCCCGCTGGGCCGCCGCCAGGTAGGGCCGCAGCCAGCCGGGGATCTCGTCTTCATACCCCGCCGGCATGGCGTCCTCCTGGATGGGCAGCTCCAGGGCCTTGGCCAGCATGGCTACGAATTCCCCACGGGTCACCTCCCGTTGGGGATAGAAGCAGGAATTCTCCGCCACGCTCTGGCCCACGAAGATCCCGGTGTGCTTCATCCACTCCGCGGCAAATTCGCAGCCGCTGCCGGCGGTGTCGGTATACTGGGGCGCGTCGGTGGGCTTTAAGATGGTGACGGTCACCGTGGCCTCCCGGGAGACGTTCCCCGCCGGATCCGTGGCGGTGTAGGTGAAGGAGTCCACCCCCACCTTATTTTTCTTTGGGGTATAGGTGAATCCGCCGTCGGCGGTCAAAGTGACCTCCCCCCGCCGGGGCCGGCGCACCAGGGTATAGGTCAGGGCCTGACCCTCGGGATCGCTGGCCTTCAGGGTGCCGGAGTTGGCCAGATTTTTGTAAGTCTCCAGGGCGAAGTCCTCCGCCGCCGGGGCCTTGTCCTCCTTGCCCAGAACGCCGATGGCCAGGGTGGCGGCGGGGGCTACCCCGTCCTCATAAATCGGCAGGTATCCCACCTGGACGGTCTGATCCGCCTGGGCGCGCTCCGGCTGGAAGCTCAGCTTGGCAACCTGCTCCCCGGTGAGCACATCCCCGGGCCGGAGCACCCGGTCGCCCAGCATTACCTGCCCCTGGCCGGAGTCCGGCACCTGGGTGAGCCAGATTCCCTCCAGAGACGCTTCCTGGGTAAAATCCTCCACAGAAAAACAATAGATCTCATCGCAGTCCACCTGAACTGCCTGGGCCGTTCCCGCCAGCCCCGTACAGCAGCACAGGGCGGTGAGCAGGGACAGCACGCGCGCAAAATACATCATCCATTACCTCCAAAATTTCAGCGGCTGGGAGCCGATGGAATGAAGCGGTGTTCGCTTCCCGGAGGTATTGTTTGCCAGTTCTGGCAGAATTATTCCAAGCGGCTGCGGAAGAAGGCCTCAATGGCCTGCCGGGAGGCGGACACCCGGCCCTGCTGCATGGGAGGCTTGCCGCCGCCCCGGCCGTTCAGGGTCTGGTTCAGGGCCTTGCCCAGGGGGCGCAGATCCTCTGTCCGGGACACCAGGCAGTAGGCGTAGCCCTCGTCCTCGCCGCCGGTGAATACCGCCGCGGTGCCGCCGCAGGTCTGGGCGATGGCGTCCGCCAGCTCCCGCAGCGTATCGGGACGCAGCTGCGGCTCGAAGTGCACAACATCCCCGGCCCCGGCGTAGTCCCGGGCCACGGCGGCCAGGATCCGCCGCTCCAGCTGGGCGATCCGCAGATCCTTCCGCTCCAGCAGCGCTTGGGCCTGCCGGGCGGCTTCCCCCGTCCCCTCCGGCGGGGCGGAGAAGATCCGGCCCACCTGCCGGTTCTGCTGCCAGGCCCGGTTCAGCAGGTCAAAGGCCTGACTGCCGCAGACCATTTCGATCCGGGTGCCGCCCCGGAAGCTCACCGCGCTGAGCAGCTTGATCAGACCCACTTGGCCGGTGGAGGTCACATGGGTGCCGCAGCAGGCGCACCGGTCGATGCCGGGCACCTCCACCATCCGCACCGGCCAGGGCAAGGCCCGCTTGCTGCGGTAGGTCATCTCCGCCAGGGCCTCCGGCTCCGGATACCAGCACCGCACCGGCAGATCCTGCCACACCGCCTGATTGGCCTGGGCCTCCACCTGGGCCAGGGCCTCTGGGGGGATGGGTAGGTCAAAGTCGATGGTGGTTCCCTCCCGGCCCATGTGAAAGCCGGTGTTGTGGCAGCCGAAGCGCCGGTGGAGGATCCCGGAAACCATGTGCTCCCCGGTATGCTGCTGCATCCGCAGGAACCGGGCGGCGTAGTCCACCAGGCCCTCCGCCTCCGTCCCCGGCTCCAGAGGCCCGCCGCACAGGTGCACCACCGCCTGATCCCGCCGGAAGACGTCCGTTACCGCCACACCCCCTAAGGTTCCGGTGTCCGCCGCCTGGCCGCCGCCCTCGGGGTAGAAGGCGGTGGCGTCCAGAATCACTTCCCAGCCCCCCTGGGCCGGACGGCAGCTGAGCACCCGGCCGGTGAACCGGGCCAGGTGGGGATCTTCATAGTAAAGCTCTCGGGTTTGCATCGGGCTTGTCCTCCCATGTTCGGAATGGGAACAGTATACCACATCCGCCCCGAGGCCGCAATGGGGAGAGCTTTCGTGGATTTGACAAAAACTTTTCCCGAAAGGGCTAGCTATTTCCCTTGCAATGGTGTAAAATAGAGAAAATTCTCCCTTGAGGTGATGCTTATGCCCGCGTTTTACGCGCACTACCGCTTCGGCAAGCAGCTCCTGCCCGGTCTGCCTGCCGACGTGAAGCAGTGCATCCACCGGTTTCGGCGGCTGTACGACATGGGGCTGCAAGGCCCGGATCTGTTTTTTTACTATAACCCGGTGATGAAGACCGCTCCCGGCGATCTGGGCGGAATGTTCCACAGCCAGAGCGGGCAGGCGTTCTTTGCCCGGGTCTGCGCCCAGGCGGATACCGAAGCCGCACGGGCGTATTTATATGGCCTTCTGGGCCACTACTGCCTGGATTCCGCCTGCCACGACTTCGTGGGGAAGATGGAGGCCCAGGGAAAGGCCCGGCATATCCAGCTGGAGTCGGAGTTTGACCGGTATCTCATGGCCGCCGACGGAATCGAACAGCCCCACACCCGCAACCACAACGACAAGATCCGGCTCACCCGGGGCGAATGCGTCACCGTGGCGGGGTTTTACCCCCCGGCTACCCCGGGCCAGGTGAACCGGAGCCAGAAGATGATGCGCCTGTGCTTCCGGATTCTGGCGGGGAAGAACCGGCCCCGGATCCGGAAGATCCTGGGCAGCATCGACCCCAAGCTCTGTGACAGTCTGATCCCGGAAGCCCCGGTGGAGGGCTTTGAACGCATGGACAGCGAGCTGCTGGCCCGGTTCAACCGGGCGCAAAAGCGCTACCCGGTCCTTCTGGAGCAGCTCACCGCCCACATGACCCGGGGGGAAGATCTGTCGGAGGACTTCGCCCCCACCTTTGGTTGACGGAGGCAGCATGGATAAAAAGCAGAAGCTCACGGCCCTGGAAAAAAGCTGGATCCTGTACGATGTGGGCAATTCCGCCTTCATCCTCATAGTGTCCACCTTCATTCCCATTTTCTTCAACGCCCTGGCCGGGGCCGCCGGCGTCAACGAAGATCTGTATCTGAGCTATTGGGGCTATGCCGGCTCCATCGCCACGGCGTTGGTGGCCGTGATCGGCCCCATTTGCGGCGCCCTGGCGGATCGGAATTTCAAAAAGCCCATCTTCCTGCTGTGCCTGGCGGTGGGGGTTCTGGGATGCGCCCTGCTGGGCTTCGTCAGCCACTGGCTGACCTTCCTGGGGGTCTTCATTCTGGCCCGGGTGGGGTATTCTTCCAGCATTGTGTTCTACGACTCCATGCTGCCGGAGGTATCCGGCCGGGAGCGGATGGACAAAGTCTCCTCCCTGGGCTATGCCCTGGGCTATATCGGCTCGGTGATCCCCTTCCTGGCGTGCCTGGTGCTGGTGCTGATGCACGGCGCCTTCGGCCTGAGCCAGAGCGCCGCCATGACCGCGGCCTTCGGGATCACCGCGGCGTGGTGGCTGTGCTGCTCCCTGCCCCTGCTGCGCCGCTACCGCCAGACCGCCTACGTGACCTCCCGGAAAAATCCCCTGGGAGATACCTTCCGGCAGCTGGGCCGCACCCTCCGGGACGCGAAGAGGGAAAAGCATATTTTCCTGTACCTGGTCGCCTTTTTCTTCTTCATCGACGGGGTGTACACCATTATCGACATGGCCACCGCTTACGGCGCCGCCCTGGGCCTGGACACCACAGGACTGGTGCTGGCGCTGCTGCTGACCCAGATTGTGGCCTTCCCCTGCGCCATCGTCTTTGGCCGCTTGTCGGATCGGTACGACCCGGGGCTGCTGATTAAGATCTGCATCGGCGCTTACACCGCCATTGCCGTCTTCGCCGTCTTCCTGGTGAGCCAGTGGCAGTTTTGGCTGCTGGCTACGGTGGTGGGCATGTTCCAGGGGGGCATCCAGGCCCTCAGCCGCAGCTACCTGGGCAAAATCATCCCCCCGGAGCGCAGCGGCGAGTTCTACGGCCTCATGGACATCTGCGGCAAGGGCGCTTCCTTCGTGGGCACCACATTGGTGGCGGTGATCAGCCAGGCCACCGCCGGTATCCGGCTGAACATCTTCGGCCTGGAGCTGCAAAACGAGAGCATCGCCGTGGCCTCCCTGACGGTGCTGTTCCTGGTGGGCTTCCTGCTGTTCAGCAAAGCGGACAAGCTCAACAAAGCCCGCCAAAGCCCGCAAACCCCCTGACCGTAACGCCTGAAGGCGGTGGCAAAGCCACCGCCTTCAGGCTCTCCTTTTTAAGGAGTAAGCGAAGCGCAGTGCGTCCTCCATCGGCGGCGGAGCCGCCCTTGGCTTTCCTTTTAGGAGAGCTGGCGCAAATCTCTGATTTGCGACTGAGAGGTCTTACCGCAGTCCGTTCTATTGCACTGCTGAGGTAGTGGCAACCCGGTTCCCCCTCTCAGTCAAAAATCAGAGATTTTTGACAGCTCTCCCCGTAGGGGCGAGCCAAGAGGCGCTCAGAAGAGGCGGCCCCATCGCAACGGGGCGAGTCAAGGAGTTCTCAGAAGGGGCGGGCCTATAGCGCAGGAAAACGCCCCCACCGGGTTTGGTGGGGGCGTTTTCCCATAGCGTTTGGAAAGAGAGGGAGGATGAAAATAGAATCTATATGGAAAAGCCTGCGGTTCCTGCTTCCGCTTGCTTTCATATTGTTACAATACCTGGGAAATATGTCCGGAATATCAACAAAAAGCAAACAAACTCTTACCCAATGGTAAAGAATTTTCCTTACCGGGAACCCACGGCTTCCTCCCGGCGGTCATTGGCCGCCCGGGCCATCCGCCGGCTCAGATAGGCGTAGGCCTCCCTGTCCTCGGGGATATGCAGCAGACGCAGAGTCACGCGGATCATGGCCTGCCGGTAAGCATCCGCATCCAATTGGGTATACTCATTGCGTAGCAGGGACAGGAACAGCTCCACCCAGACCTGGCTGTAGATCCGGGCCTCCAGCTCCTTGGTGGGGCTGCTGCTGGCGGCCAGGTATTCCGCCTCCAGATCCTCCGCCAGGGCCTTGCGGAAATTCACATTCTGGGTTTGCACATTCAGCAGCAGATCCAGGTGCTCCCTGTTGAAGCGAAACTGCTGCCGCAGGGTCTCCGGGGCCAGAGGCCGGTTGGCGCGCATCATCTGGCGGAGCACCTTCCTGGCCCGGAGGAATTCCTCCATGATTCGTTCCCCGATCTCATATTTGTCCCGGAAATGGGCATAAAAGGTGGAGCGGGTCACAGGAGTCTCGTCCAAAATGTCCTGCACCGTGATCTTCTCAAAGGGCTTGCGTTTCAGGAGCATGGTAAAGGCATGGATAATGGCGTTATCCGTGCGAATGAACTGGGGATTGTCTGACATTGCCGCCACCTCTTTGCTGATTTGGAAAAATTTGAGAAAAAAGCCTGGAACAGGAAGGCTCCTGCCGCCAACAGTTTTTCATAATTTGTATGAGTATTATACAAGATGTTCGGTTATAAAATCAATAGTAATATTTATCTGTTTCCTGTGGGAAAAGAATATTGTATCATAAGGACGATCGCCTTTTCCCCGCCGGAGCGGATCCGGCGGGAGAAAGCGCCGCCCGCGTCCGGAAGGACGCGCAGGAACAAATCCCAAGAAACGAGGAATGAATATGGACGAACGAAAAGCCCAATACAAGCAGGCCAAACAGGCGTATAAGCGGGCCAAGCGCAGGTATGTGACCCCCTGGAAGGCCCTGGCCATCTTCTGCGCCGTGCTGACGCTGATTATGGCGCCTCTGACCGTAGTGCTGCGGATGTTCGACAACACCGTGGCCGCCTTTGTGGGAGGCTCCTTCTGGGAGCTGGAGAACGAGGATCCCAACGCGGTCTATTTCTCCATGGATTTTGACAGCAACGAGGACATGTATGCCGCCGGCGACGCCCTGTGCTACCAGGTGGAGGCGGAAGGCGCCGTCCTGCTGCGCAACAACGGCGCGCTGCCTCTGGCGGCGGGGGCCAAGGTCACCACCCTGTCCTCCAGCTCCGTGGACATGGTCTACGGCGGCACCGGCTCGGCCAATGTGGACGCCTCCAAGGCGGACAATCTGAAAACGGCCCTGGAAAAGTCCGGCTTTACGGTGAATCCCACCATGTGGGACTTCTACCTGCAAGCCGGGTACAGCCGTTCCGCCGCCTCCGGGGAAAGCGCGGTTCTGGCCGGTCAGGCCAGCATCGCCGAGGTTCCCATGTCCGCCTATCCCCAGGCGGTGAAGGACTCCGTGGCCTCCTACGGCGACGCGGTGATCGTCACCTTCTCCCGGGTGGGCGGCGAAGGCTATGACCTGGCCTTCCAGGACAGCAACTACCTGGCCCTGAGCCAGGAGGAGCGGGATCTGCTGGCCTGGGCCGGGGAGCTGAAGGAGCAGGGGAAGATCGGGAGCATCGTGGTGCTCATCAACTCCTCCAACGCCCTCCAGGTGGACTTCTTGAAGGACGGCGCCTACGGCGTGGACGCCTGCCTGTGGATCGGCGGCGTGGGCATTACCGGCACCAACGCGGTCACCGACATTCTGGCAGGGAAGGTCAACCCCTCCGGCAGCCTGGTGGATACCTATTGCTATGACAACTATTCTTCCCCGGCCATGCAGAACTTTGTGGCCACCCAATACCTGGGGGATCTGACCGCCATTCCCGACTCCGCCAAAAGCTATATGATCTACCAGGAAGGCATTTATGTGGGGTATAAGTATTACGAAACCCGGTATGAAGACTACGTTATGGGCACCGGCAATGCCGGCGACTATGCCTACGGCGAAGACGTGGCCTATCCCTTCGGCTTCGGCTTAAGCTACACCACCTTCGCCTATTCCGACCTGTCCGTGGACTATGACGATTCTTCGGATCAGTTCCGGGTCACGGTCACCGTGACCAACACCGGCGCCGCCGCCGGCAAGGAAACGGTGCAGGTCTATTCCCAGTCCCCCTACACCGATTACGACAAAGCCCACGGCGTGGAAAAGGCTTCCGTGGCCCTGTGCGGCTTCGGCAAGACCGGCATTCTGGAGCCGGGCGCCTCCGAGACCGTAACCATCCCGGTAGACAAGCGGGAGCTTGCCTCCTATGACGCCTACGGCGCCGGCACCTATATCCTGGACGCCGGCACCTACTACCTCAGCGTCGCCGCCGACGCCCACAGCGCCGTGAACAGCATCCTGGCGGCCAAGGGCTATACCGTGGAATCCACCCAGGGCCGTATGGACGCCGAGGGCGACGCCTCCCTGGTCTACGCCTGGGAGCAGGAGGCCTTCGACGACAAGACCTACGCCGTCTCCCGCAACGGCACCCCCATCACCAATCAGCTTTCCAGCGCCGACATCAACCTGTATGAAGGCGTGGAGGAGGAGATCACCTACCTGAGCCGTTCCGACTGGGAGGGCACCTGGCCCACCCAGACCCTGAAGCTCACCCTGACCCAGATGCTCATCCAGGATCTTCAGGACGTGCAGTACGATCCTTCGGACTATGAAGCGGTGCCCATGCCGGTGATGGGGGCGGACAACGGTCTGACCCTGTATGATATGATCGGCCTTTCCTATGACGACCCCAAGTGGGAGGCGCTGCTGGATCAGCTGACCTTTGAGGAAATGGTATCCGGCATCGGCGACTCCTTCCACTGGAGAATGCCCGTCGAATCCGTCCAGGCCCCCGGCACCAGAGACGAGAACGGCCCCCAGGGCCTCACCGCCGCCCTCCTTGGCTCCGGCCTGGGAGACATCGAGCCCACCGCCTTTACCTCTGAGGACGTCATGGCGGCCACCTTCAACACCCAGCTGATCTACGCCGTGGGCAACATCATCGGCAACAACTGCCTGGCCGCGGACGTGGTCTGCCTCTACGGCCCCGGTGCGAACACCCACCGCACCCCCTACGGCGGCCGGAACTTTGAATACTACTCCGAGGACGGCTTCCTCTCCGGGCAGATGTGCGCCGCGGAGGTTCAGGGGCTTCAGGAGAAGGGCGTGGATGTGGTAATCAAGCACTTCGCCCTGAACGACTGTGAGCAGGATCGCCTGGGCCAGGCGGTCTGGGTAGGCGAGCAGGCGGCCCGGGAGATCTACCTGAAGGCCTTCCAGAAGGCCCTGGAGGAAGCCGGGGGCAACGGCGTCATGACCGCCTACACCCGTTGGGGCGCCGTGTGGTCCGGCGGCCATTACGGCCTGATGACCGGCATCCTTCGGGGGGAATGGGGCAACCAGACCATGTCCATCACCGACAACGTTCTGGTCAACTACTGCAACGGCGTGGACGCGGTGATGGCCGGCGGCGTTTCCACCTTCGACGCCATGCTGTGGTATATCACCCGGCAGCTGCCCCAATATGAACAGGACAGCGTAGTGGTCACCGCCATGCGGGAGGCCATGCACCACAACCTGTACGCCCTGGCCAATTCCTCGGGCATGAACGGCATCGGCCCGGATACCGTGATTCACACCAAGCAGCTCAAGGTCATCACCGCAGCCACCGCCGTGACCTTGATAGGCGGCGCGCTGATGCTCCTGGGGGTGGTTCTGTGGATCCGGGGCGGACTTAAGCTGAAGCGCACCGGCCTGAAGGCCCGGATGAAGGAGGCCAAAGCGGCCCTGAAGCAGGGACGAAACGACGCCTCCGCCTGATCCCGGGCCGGGGGCGGCGGGTTTTCCCCTGCCCCCGGGGGCTTCCACTTACTGTAAGGAGAAACTATGAGATACCAACAATGCATCAACGAAAACTGGCGTTTTTCCAAGGATCAAACCACCTGGGAAACGGTGAACCTGCCCCACACCTGGAACGCCCGGGACGGTCAGGACGGCGGAAACGACTATTACCGGGGAACCTGCGTCTACCGCAAGACCATCCCCGCGCCGGAATTTGACCCGGATACCCAGCGGGTGTACCTGGAATTCCAAGGCGTGAACGCCTCGGCCAGGGTGATCCTCAACGGTCAGGTGATGGTCATCCACGACGGCGGCTACTCCGCCTTCCGGGCTGACATTACCGACGCGCTGAAGGAAGAAAACCAGCTGACGGTGGAGGTGGACAACTCGGTCAACGACCGGGTGTACCCGCAGAAGGCGGACTTTACCTTCTACGGCGGCATCTACCGGGATGTGACGCTGCTGGTGGTGAACAAGAACCATTTCCACCTGGACTACTTCGGCGGCCCCGGCCTGGCGGTCACCCCCAGGGTGGAAAACGGGGAGGGCCATGTCCGGATCCAGACCTGGGTTTCCGGGGAAGGCGGCGTCGCCGTGGCGTTGATGGATCACACCGGCACGGTGGTGGCCCGGGGAGAAGGCCGGGACATCACCCTCGCCATTCCCCGGCCCCATCTATGGGACGGGGTGGAGGATCCCTATTTGTATACCTGCGAAGCCACCCTTTCCGTAAACGGTCAGCCGGTGGATCAGGTGAAGACCCGCTTCGGCCTGCGCTCCTTCCGCATGGATCCCAAGGAGGGCTTCTTCCTCAACGGCAGAGCCTACCCGCTGCGGGGGGTGTGCCGCCACCAGGACTGGAAGGGCCTGGGCAACGCCATTACCAAAGCCCACCATGACCGGGATATGGCGCTGATCCGGGAGGTGGGGGCCAACACCATCCGCCTGGCCCACTATCAGCACGACCAGTATTTTTACGACCTGTGCGATCAGTACGGCATGGTGGTCTGGGTGGAGATCCCCTACATCTCCCAGCATATGCCCAAGGGCCGGGAGAACACCATAAGCCAAATGAAAGAACTGCTCGTCCAGTGCTACAACCACCCCAGCGTCTGCGTCTGGGGCATCTCCAATGAGATCACCATTTCCACCAAGGATACCCAGGACATGCTGGACAACCACCGGGCGCTGAACGACCTGATCCACAAAATGGATCCCACCCGGCCCACCGCCCTGGCCTGTTACGCCATGTGCGGCCCCTTCCACCCCGTGGCCCACAAGGTCAGCGACCTGGTCAGCTGGAACCTGTATCTGGGCTGGTACGTGCCGGGGCTGTTCCTGAACAATCTGTGGATCGACTTTTTCCACTGGAAATTCCCCAACCGCTGCCTGGGCTACTCCGAGTACGGCTGCGAGGCCATGACCAACCTCCATTCCTCCAAGCCCCGCCGGGGCGACCAGACGGAGGAGTACCAGTGTGTTTACCATGAGTATCTGCTCAACTGCTTTGCCAGCCGGCCCTTCCTGTGGGCTACCCATGTGTGGAACATGTTCGACTTCGCCGCCGACGCCCGGGATCAGGGGGGCGAGCCGGGTATGAACCACAAGGGTCTGGTGACCTTTGACCGGGAAATCAAGAAAGACAGCTTCTACCTGTACAAAGCCTGGTGGAGCCGGGAGCCTTTCGTCCACATCTGCTCCAAGCGGTATGTGGATCGGGCGCAGAAGCAGACCACCGTAAAGGTCTATTCCAACCTTCCTCAGGTCGCCCTCTACGCCAACGGCCGGAAGGCGGGGGAGCAGACCGGAGATAAGGTGTTCACCTTCCGGATCCCCCTGACCGGGGAGGTGAAGTTGGAGGCGGTATCCGGAGACTGCCGGGACGAAGCGCTGGTGCGCCGGGTGGACAAGCCCAACCCTGCCTATATCCTGAAAAAGGGCGAGGGCAAAGGATCCAACTGGGTCTAAAGGAGGAGAAAGAATGCGCGACAACAGTCCAATCAACCGGGCTAAATTTTACCAGCTGGCCCTGTTCCCCATGAACAACGGCGCCACCAACGTCTACTATGTGCTGATCCTCAGCTATATCGCCACCTTCGGCAACGCGGTTCTGGGCATTGCCATGGTGTTCGCTTCCGCCATGGTCACGGGAATGCGGATCTTCGACGCCGTTACCGACCCCATCATCGGCGCGCTGATGGACAAAACCAACGGAAAATTCGGCAAGTTCCGGCCCTTCATGGTCATCGGCAACGGCATTATGGCGGTGTCGGTGCTGCTGCTGTACTGCCTGACCCCTCTGATTCCCCGGGAATGGATGGGACTGCGGTACGCCGCCTTCATCGCGCTGTACGCCGTGTGGGTCATCGGCTATACCTTCCAGACCTCCGTCACCCGGGCGGGGCAGTCGGTGCTGACCAACGACCCCAACCAGCGGCCCCTGTTCACCATTTTTAACACCCTTGGCTCCCTGGCGGGCATGGGCGTCATGCAGTTCGCGGCCCCCATCCTCCGGTCTCACATCGGCGACTACAATACCACCTCCTTCTACAACGCCTTCGCCCCGGTGGGCATTGTGATCTCCGTGGGGCTGACGCTTCTGGCTGTGATCGGCATCTGGGAGAAGGACAACGCCAAATACTTCGGGCTGGGCGGCCAGAAGCAGGAAACGGTGAAGGCCTCCGAGTACCTGCGGATCATCCGGGCCAACAAGCCCCTGCAGCGGCTGATGGTGGCCGGCGGCGGCTGCAAGCTGGCCCTGTCCATCGCCACCAACCTGACGGTGCTGTGTATGCTCTACGGCTGCATGATGGGCAACTACGACGCGCTGTACCTGCCTATGATGGTGCTGGGCTATGTATTCTCCGTGCCATTCTTCCTCCTGACGGTGCGCACCTCCCAGAAGTACGGCCAGAAGAAGTCCCTGATGACCTATGTGGCGGTGGCCTTTGTGTGCTATATCGGCGTGCTGGCGTTGCTGCTGCTGTGGAAGCAGGGGGATCCCACCCGGAACCTGACGCTGATGAACAACGGGAAGCTGTCCGTCAACCTGTACACCATCCTCTTTATGATCTTCTTTGGCGTGGGCTACGGCGCTTACTACGCCACCGCCGATATGCCCATCCCCATGGTGGCCGACTGCGCCGACTACGAAACCTACCGCTCCGGCAAGTTCATCCCCGGCATCATGGGCACTTTGTTCAGCCTGGTGGACAAGCTGGTATCCTCCCTGTCCGCCACGGTGGTGGGTATCGCCGTGTCCTGCATCGGCCTGGAGGTGCTGCCCACCGCCGAGACGCCCTACGCGCCGGGCATGAACTGGGTGGTTATCGTGCTGTTCTGCGTCATCCCCATGCTCGCCTGGGCGGCTACCCTGATTGCCATGAAGGGCTATGAGCTGGACGGAAACCGGATCAAGACCATCCAGGCCGTGAACGCCGCCCGGAAGGAAGCCATCGCCGGCGGCATGTCCCTGGAGGAAGCCATGAAAACCATCACAGACGACAGCGCCGCCCGATAACCCCGCGGCGGACTCGCCGGGAAGGCGCGGACCCTGCACTTGGGCAACGCGCAAACGGAAACGTATGGCAAACCCCGGTTTCGCTTGACGCGAAACCGGGGTTTGCAGACCGTCGAAAAAGCTCCGATTGTAACTGCCTCCCTCGCCTGATTCAATCGTTTCTTATTTTTTCAAACAAATCATTCATAAGCCTGAATTATTCACGCCACCCAAGGTAGTGCGCTGAAGCCATGGATCCAAACACAATTTGCAGCATATCTTCGC
>CALWXQ010000026.1 GCA_944385545.1 uncultured Oscillospiraceae bacterium
TGGTGGGAACAACAGGGCTCGAACCTGTGACCCCATGCTTGTAAGGCATGTGCTCTCCCAGCTGAGCTATGCTCCCAAGGCTTCGCTTTTGGCTGCTCGCCTCAGCGACGTGGTTCATTATACACAAGAACCACCAATTTGTCAAGCACTTTTTTGATTTTTTCTCGACAAATTTTCTCCAAGAGAAACCCCAGGGTCTTCCCACCATTTTCCTGAAATTTTAAATCTTTTTCAGCAATTCACCAATATCCTCCGGTGTAAATCGGTAAACGGTATCGCAGAATTGGCACTCCACCGGGAAGGTTTTGCCCTCTTGCCGGATCTGGGTGAGTTCCTCCCTTCCCAGGCTGATCAGCGCGCTTTCCACCCGCTGCCTGGAGCAGTAGCATTTATAGCAGACCTCCGTCGTTTCCAGGAACGCAGCGCCCAGGCTGCCGCACACCTGACCCAGGATATCCTCCGGCGTCAGTCCCTGCTCCAGCATCGCGGTGACCGCACCGGCCCTCCGGATCCCCTCCTCCAGGGCGTTGACGGTCTCCTCCGGGGCGCCGGGGAGCATCTGGATCAGATACCCGCCCGCTACCTTTACCTGCATGTCTCGGTCCACCAGGACGCCCAGGGCACAGGCGGTAGGCGTCTGCTCACTATGGGCAAAGTAGGCGGTCACGTCATCTCCGATCTCGCCGGAGACCAGCTGGGCAGAGCCGATATACGGCTCCTTCATCTGAAGATCCCGGATTACGGTAATGGTGCCGTCTTTGCCAACGGTGGCGCCCACATCCAGCTTGCCCGGGTATTTCTCCACCAGCGGCACCCTTGGCTCCGTGACACAGCCCCGCACATTCCCTTCCGGATCCGATACCACCGTGATGGTGCCGATGGGGCCGCCACCCCGAATCTGCAGGGTCATAGAGCCGTTTTCCACCTTCTGCATGTTTCCCATCATGGAGGCGGCAGTCAGGGCCCGTCCGAAGGCAGCGGTGGCATTGGGGGTGGTTCCCTGGATCTGCGCGCCCCGGCGCACCAGCTGCGTAGAGCGAATGGCTACCACCTTGGCAAATCCGTCCAGGGTCATACCACGGATCAAATAGTCTTTCATAATCTTCTTCCCTTTCTGGCTTTGATATAAATTCGCTGTTCGCCCTCCCCCGGTTCCCGGAGCTGCCGGTCGGCGTAAACCTGAATCCGGGTGAACCCGGCATCCTTCAGATATCCCATCAGCTGCTGTCTGGTGTAAGCATACTCCCGGTGCTCCTCGAAGGAGCGCTCCCAGAGTTCCCCCCGGCGCTGGAACAGATCCATTCCGTAAGAGCAGATATTCTCGGCCTCATCAAATTCTCCCCGCCAGACGCAGTAGACGTCGTCGTCTTCATCCAGGAACACCTGACCGTCCATAGCCCGGAGCTTTTCCGGAGTGTTCACATCGAAGATAAACACCCCGCCCGGGTTCAAGGCGCGGTAGATCCTGCCAATGGCCTGGGCGCAATCCCGGGGGTCGGTTATGTAGTTCAAGCTGTCCAGGGCGCAGACGGCCAGGTCAACGCCACGGTACAGATGCAGCCGCTGCAGCGGCTGGCAGATAAACCACGGCGCCTGTTCGTCTTTCTCCGCCTTTTGGCGGGCCACCGTGAGCATTTCTTCCGACAGATCGACGCCGATCACCCGCAAGCCTTTCCCGGCCAGGATTCGGGCGACAGAGCCTGTCCCACATGCAAGATCCACAGCAGTCCGGGGGGTAACGCCCTCCCGGCGAAGAATCTCAAAATAAAAGTCCACTACCGCCTGGTAATCCACATCGTTGGTCAGCCGGTCGTAGCAGACGGCCAGGGCCTCATACGCGCCCATACGCATTCTCCTTCCGAAACGGGCTTGGCGTGGAAGGCCCAAGCCCATTGACTGGTATCTCAATCGCAAAAAGCACCCCGGCCCCAGGGGCCGGGATGCGGCAAAGCCTGTATCAACGCTTGAAAATGCTAAAAATCTCGTCGATGTCGCTCATGTCGGCGGGCCTGGAGGGCTGCTTGGCAGCGGCGACGGGGGTATCGATGTCTTCAGGGACGAAGCTGGGAGTAGCGGCGGCCTTGGCAGCGCCGCTGCTGGGGGCATAGGTCTGGGCCTTCAGGTCAAAGCCGGTAGCAATAACGGTGACCCGCATTTCATCCTGGAATTCATCGGAGATGGTCGCGCCGAAAATGATATTGGCGTCAGGATTGGCAGCCTCCTGCACAATCCCTGCGGCAGTCTCCACGTCGTCCAGGGTCATTTCAGAGGAGCCGGTAACGTTCACCAAAACGCCGGTGGCGCCGTTGATGGAAGTCTCCAGCAGGGGGCTAGAAACGGCCGCGGTAGCAGCCTGCTCCGCCTTCTCCCGGCCGGCGGCAGTGCCAACACCCATATGGGCACGGCCGGCGTCCTTCATAACAGCGGAAACGTCGGCAAAGTCCAGGTTGATGATCACATTCTTGCAGAATCCCACCAACTCGGAGATGGAAGTCACAGCCTGCTTCAGCACATCGTCGGCAATGCCGAAGGCGTTGGCAAAGGTGATCTTCTGGTCGGTGACGTACTTCAGGCGGTCATTGGGGATAATGATCAGGGAGTCCAGCTTCCCATTCAGATCGGCAATGCCCTGCTCCGCCTGGCGCATCCGGTTGGCGCCCTCAAACTTAAACGGCTTGGTAACCACGCCCACAGTGAGGATGCCGGCCTCGTGGGCCAGATCCGCCACAATGGGGGCCGCGCCGGTGCCGGTGCCGCCACCCATACCGGCGGTGATGAAGACCATGTCGGTCCCCTCCAGCGCCTTGGCGATGGCTGCCCGAGATTCCTCGGCAGATTTGCGGCCAATCTCCGGCTTGGAACCGGCACCCATGCCGCCGGTAAGCTTCTCGCCGATCTGGATCTTATTCTTACAAACGGACTTGTTCAAATCCTGCTTATCTGTATTCACAACCACAAAGTCCACGCCGCTTACGCCTGCGTCAATCATGCGGTTAATAACATTATTACCGGCGCCGCCAATGCCAATGACCTTGATCTTGACGACACGATCCTGTAAAGTTTCGGGCATATTACTCTTCCTCCTATGTATCTTTTCGCGGTTATCGGAATTCCGCTTCCGTTTGGCTTTTTGATTCATGCTCTTTACATTCTATCCTCATTTTTGAAATTGGTCAATAGAAAATCTTAGAATTCGTCAAATTATTTACAAAATTCTTACATTCGCCGCATCCGGCAAAGCATGGCTTTTAACGGATCCTCCGCCCCGCGGACAATTCGTCTGGGTACATTTACTCGAAGGGGGTATAGATCACCCGATCCGGCCAAATCGTGAAGCTGATATCCAGGTAGCCGGACTGGTAGTCGCTGAGCTGGAGGATCACATTGTTCATGCAGCTGACCTTGTACTCCAGATTGGCGGTATCGCCCAGATTCACCTGATAGCGGGTGCCGTACCAAAGGGTGATCTCCTCCATCAGGCTCACATCCACGCTGGCGGCGCTGCCGACGATATCGTTGGCCTCCAGGGCCTGGAGGATCTCCAGCGCGGCATCCAGGCGCTGGGCGCCGGTAACGGTCACCGGGATCACCTCGCCGCTTTCGTCCGTAGCTGTGGAGGCTTTCTCCGTCGCCTGGGCGGTCTGCTGAGGCAGCGGATCCGTCAGGGTCACGCCCAGAACCTGGGTGTAGTTGGAGGCCTTGCCCCCGGTGGTCTGCTCCAGGATCCGGCCTTCGGAGTTCATCAGCCACCACTGGCCGTTCTCGTCCTTGATGGAGTACACCACGTCTTCTTCCTCGACGATAATATTGACAGTATTCGGTAATTTTATACCAAAGCTCACGTCCTTTACATAAGGAAGATTGGCTTTGATCTGGGCTCCGGCCCGGGTGCGGCTGAAGGTAAGCAGGTTGTCTCCCTCGGAGATCCCGGAGGCCTCCCGGACAGCCCAGGGGGTGTAGGCCTCCGTTCCGGATACGGTGATCACCTCCACCTTAAAGAAGACGGACAGCCCCATGACCACGGCGACCACCACTGCCGTCACCGTCAGCAGCTGCACCACCAGCCGATCCCGGTTGAACGCTTGGGGCCGGGTGTAGATCACGGCGGGGGTAGGCTGGCGCTTTTTCTGCTTCTTTGCGCCGGGATCGCTTTCCGCGGCCAGTCTGGCCCTGGCTCTGGACTCATTCTTTTGAACCGCGGCGCGGAGCATGTCCCCCACTATGGCAACGCCGGATTTCTTTTTGGGCTTGCTGTTGCCGTAAGCCCGCCGCTTTCCGCCGATCCCGTCCGCCGGGTCACCCTGACGCCGGATACGCTTGCGCTGTTTTGCCGGTTCGGCGCTCTCCTGACGGCGCTTTGTCTCCCTTTCGGGCGCCTCCCGGCGCTGGCGGGGCGCTTCCTGCCGCCGCTTGGACGCTTCCCGGTTTGTCGTCGGCGCTTCCCGGTTCGTCGTCGTTGCCTCCCGGCGCTGCCGGGGTTCCTCCCGACGCTGCCGTGGCTCCTGCTGTGTCCGTTCCTCCCGGCGTTGGCGGGGCGCTTCCTGCCGCTCCTGCTTCAGCTGCTGCGCCTGCCGCTCGTTTGGGTTCTGGCGGCGGGCTTCCCCGTCGCCGGTCTGCGTTTTTCTGTCGGCAGGACGCTGACGGCTCATGTCTTGGGCCTGAGGACGGGGCCTCCCGCCTTGAGGCTGCCTTTGCCGCGCCTCGGGGTCTTGTGCCCTGCTGCGGCGAGCCGCTTCCTCTGGGCTGTGCTGCTTTGTTTCCATATGGTTCCTCCTGGGGTATTGGGCCTATTTGATATCCCCGGCAGCGTCCGCCCTGTTCGGCAGACGGCCGGAAATCCGGCGAACGGGAGCTTCGCCTCCAGGCTGCCAAAGATGACGCTTCCGATCACTTGGAAGCCTGCCTGATCAGCTGCTCCACAATATCGCAAATGCGCTCCGCGGAGTCAGGCCGTGCCATGCCGTAAAGCTTCGCCGTCATTTCATCTCTGCGCGCTTCATCCGCCAGCATCTCCCGGATCAGGCCGTACAGGGCCTGGGGGGTGCAGTCCTTTTCCAGCAGCACCACCGCGCCGCCGCCTTCTTCCAATACCCGTGCGTTTTTCTCCTGGTGGTTGTTGGTGACGTTGGGGGACGGGATCAGAATGCAGGGACGGCCGGCGGCAGCGATCTCATTGCAGGTGGCGGAACCGGCCCGGCCGATAACCACATCCGCAGCCGCCATGACCGCAGGCATATCATAGATATATTCCCGGATGTCCAGAGCCGGGCAGTTCTCGTAATCCACTCCGTTGTCCCTGACCCGCCGGGGCATCCATTCCTTTCCAAAGCTTCCTGTGGCGTGGATGTGGTGGAAGGGAAATCCGTCCTCCTGTTCCAGGCGCATCATATCCGCGATGGTCTCATTCATGACCTTGGCGCCCTGGCTCCCGAAGGCGGACACCACCACGTGGCCTTCCAGACCCAGTTTTTTCCGGGCGGCCGCCTGATCGGTATAGAGGAATTCCCGGCGCACAGGCATACCCACCACCTCCACCCGCTCCGGATGGCGGTAGTACGCAGCGCTTTCGGCAAAGGCCACCATTACCTTTCCTGCCCTGCCGGCCACCATTTTGGTGGTGATCCCGGGAAGGGCGTTGCTTTCGTGGACGCAGGTGGGAATCCCCATGGACTGGGCGGCATACAGGGCCGGAAAGCTGGCATATCCGCCGGTGCCGATCACCGCGTCGGGCTGAAACTCCCGAAAGATCTGCTTACAGGCCTTTACCGCGTTCAGGACGCATTTGACAGCGTTGAGATTCTGCTTCACAGCCGCCAGATTCTTGCCCCGGCTCAGGCCGGAACCCGGAAGGCATTTGACGGAGTACCCGGCCTGGGGCACCAGCTTTTCCTCCATGTGACCCTCGGCGCCGATAAACAGGATTCCGCATTGCGGATGCCGTTCCTTCATCATATTGGCTACCGCAATGGCCGGATTGATATGACCTGCCGTACCGCCGCAGGTGAAAATCAAATTCATAAGGATTCCTCCTGGATTTTTCTTTGGTTTCTGTGTCTGGATATGCTTAAAACGATCCCCATTTCCCCCAGATTCACCGCCAGGGCCGTGCCGCCGTAGGAAAAGAAGGGCAGCGCGATTCCCGTGGAAGGGAGCAGGTTCGTGACTACGCAAAGGTTAAGAATGGTCTGTACCGCGATTAGGGTGGTCAAACCCGCCGCAAGCACCGTAGAGAAGCGGTCGGGGGCATGCAGGGCGATCCAATAGCCCCGCAGGATGGCGGCGGAAAACAAGGCCACAATGGCCAGCGCTCCCACCATGCCCAATTCTTCGCAGCAGATGGCGAAGATATAGTCGTTATACTGAAAGGGCAGATACAAATACTTCTGCCGGGATTTCCCATAGCCCAGACCGAACAAGCCGCCTGAGCCGATGGCGTACAGAGATTGCAGGATCTGGTAGCCGGTGTCGCCGGGATCCTGCTCCGGGTGGAGCCAGGCGGTGACACGATCCCCGGCATACCCCATGAAGCTGATGTATACCACCAGGAACACCACCGCAGCCCCTGCTCCTGCCAGGAGCCACTTGGGATTCGTCCCAGCCACGAACATCATCACCACCGCCACCATGCCCATGAGCATAATGGCGGACAAGTGCTTTTCCAGAGCCAGGGGGATCAGAATCCCCAGTAGCGCCGCGGCAAAGCCCACGACGCCGTAGCGGAACTGTTTGGCCTTTTGGCCAAAGCCCCTGGTCAGTCGGGCGAACAGGACGATGATGGTAAATTTGGCAATTTCCGAAGGCTGAAACTGGATGCCCGCCAGATTGATCCAGCGCTTGGCGCCGTTGACCTCCTCGCCGATCACAAGCACAGACAGCAGCAGCGCAATGCTCACGCCGTACTGGATCCACGCCAGCCTGTACCACAGGCTGGCTGGCAGACGACTGAAAAAGTACATAGCCACCAGGCCAATGGCGGCGCACACAGCCTGCTTTTGCAGGTATTTTGTGGAAATGGCATAGCCGGTGTCATACTCGCTCTGGGCATAGCTTGCCGAATACAACACCGCCAGGCCCACCGTAAGCAGCAAAAGCACCAAAAATAAGAACGGATAATCAACACTTTCCCTCTCCCGGGGCATAGGCCGGGAGTGGTTCTCATTGGCATGGAGAGCTTTCTCCGCTGCCATGATTCGCTCCTTTCAAACGCAGGGCGGCTTATCCCACCAGGCCCTGAATGCCGATCCAGGCCAGCAGGCACGTCAAAGTGGACACGGAAGCGAAGGTCAGGACGATCCGTTCCTCTTTCCAGCCGCACTTTTCGAAATGATGGTGGATGGGGGCCATTTTGAACAGCCGTTTCCCATGGGTGAGCTTGAAGTAGCTCACCTGCAAAATATCAGACAGCGCCTCGCACATATAAACGAAGCCCACAAGGATCAGGATCAGCGGCATTTCCAGGGCGAAGGCCATGGTGCTGACTACGCCGCCCAAGAACAAAGAGCCGGTGTCACCCATGAAGACCTTGGCGGGATGCCAGTTATAGAACAGATAGGCCACCAGTCCGCCGGCCAAGGAGGCGGGCAGCAGCGCCAGATCGTACTTTTCCAGAGCAACGGAAGCGGCGGTGAAGAACACCATAACAGGGATGGTGACGCTTCCGCACAGGCCGTCCACGCCGTCGGTGAGATTCACGGCATTGACACAGCCCACCATGACGAACATGGCAAAGAAAATATAGACAATGGGATGCAGGTGGAAGCTGACATTCAGGAAGGGAATATACAGATGGGTATCCATACTGCCGCTTTTGTACATGGCATACAGGAACAGGGCAGATACCGCCATTTGCAGCATAGCCTTCTGCAGGGAGGTCAATCCCAGATTTCGCTGAAATTTGGCCTTGGTAAAATCATCCAGGAACCCAATAAAGCCAAAGCACAGCGCCAAAAACAGCACATAGAAGATGGTGGGATCCGCAATGACCGGCAGGTTTCCCAGGGCACATAGGATCACAGCGAAAATGAACATCAAGCCGCCCATCATAGGTGTGCCCGCTTTGTAGTTGTGCCAGGTGGGGCCGATCTCCCGAATGGGCTGTCTGGCTTTCAGTGCCCGCAGCACCGGCAGCAGCAGATATCCCAGTAGGCCGGAAAGGACGCAGGCCACCGCGCCTGTTATCAAAATCCTCGTCATATTGCTTCCTCCGTTATGTTCTGTCCTTTAAGAACGCTTCCAGTACCAACTCCAGATGGATCCCATGGCTGGCCTTAAACAGCAGGACATCTCCGGGCTTTGCCATCCGGATCAGGGCTTGCGCCAGCTTATCCCGATCTGAAAAAACCATGCACCGGTTTTCCGGCATGCCGCCGGTGATGGCGCCGTCCCGAACCCGCGCCGCCAGTTCCCCACACACGAAGATCAGATCCGCCTTCTCCGCCGCGATCCGTCCTACCCGGTAGTGCTCCGCCTGGGCCCGTCCGCCCAGTTCCAGCATATCCCCCAGAACCGCAACCCGCCGCCCGGGCCGGTTGCCCAGCACGTTCAGCGCCGCGGTCATGGACTCCGGGCCGGCGTTGTAGCAGTCGTTGATAATGGTGTACTCCCCCGCCTGGAAAATCTCCAAACGGCCGGAGATATTGCGGAAGTGGGACAAGCAGTCTCCGATCCGCTCCGGGGGCACCTGGAGCTTCAGCGCTACGGCGATGGCCGCCAAAGCGTCGTGAACATAGTGCTCGCCCTCCAGGGACAGAGCAACCGGAATGGTCAGCCGTCCGGCCTGGGCCTGGAAGCACAGCTTTTCCCCAACCTGGTGCACATTCAGGCTGCGCACATCGCAGCCCTCGGACTGGCCGAAGTATGTAATCCGCTGCCGGGGCGTCCGATCCAGATTCCGAAGCAGGGTATCATCGCCGTTAAGCAGCAGCATTCCCTTCGGATCCATGCCCTCCACGATCTCCATTTTCGCCTTGCGGATCCCCTCCTGGGAACCAAGAAACTCCATGTGGGCCGTGCCGATGTTGATGATCACCGCCACGTCCGGCTGCGCGATCCGGGACAGATAGGCGATCTCGCCGAAATGGTTCATTCCCATCTCCAGCACCGCCACCTGGGTATCCAGAGGCATGGACAGGATGGCCATAGGCATACCGATATCGTTGTTGTGATTGGCCGGGGTTTTGCTGACCCGGAAGGTGCTGGCCAGCACGGTGGCGATCATTTCCTTGGTGGTGCTCTTTCCCGCGGAGCCGGTGACCGCAATCACCCGGGGGCCGATGCGGGTCAGCTCCTCCCGGGCAATATCGCCCAAGGCTTTCCGGGGGTCGTCCACATAAATGGCGGGATAGTCCCCCACCTTTCGGCTGCACAATACCGCCGCCGCCCCCTTTTCAAAGGCGCTGGGGATAAAGTCGTGGCCATCCCTGGCGCCCTGAAGGGCAACGAACAGCTGTCCGGGCTTCAGGATCCGGGTGTCGTTATTGGCGCCGAAAAACGCCACGTCCGCATATTTTTCATCTACCGTACCGCCGCACCATCTGGCGGCCTGACGAAGTGTGATATTAGCCATTTTCATTCCTCGATTCCCGCAGGTACTGTGCCACTTCTTCCCGTTCGTCCAGGTGCAGCTTCCGTCCGCCGATGTCCTGGTACGTCTCATGGCCTTTTCCTGCAAGTACAATTATATCATTTTTTTCTCCAATGTCCATAGCATATCTGATGGCACTGCGGCGATCTTCCATAACAATATATTCCCCGAATTCCTTTTTTACCCCTTTGAGAATATCCGCGATGATGGCCATGGGGTCTTCGGTGCGGGGATTGTCGGAGGTGATGATGGCAATGTCGGACAACTGTACGCCGATCTTTCCCATAATAGGGCGCTTCTTGGGATCCCGATCTCCTCCGCAGCCGAACACGGCAATCAGACGGCCCTTGCAGAAATCTCTGACGGAACGAAGCACATTTTCCAGTCCGTCGGGGGTGTGGGCATAGTCGATGAGAATGCTGTAGGGCTTTCCGGGGGTGGGAACCACCTCCACCCGGCCCTTGACGCCCTTGGCCTCTCCCAGGGCAGCGGCGCTGTCCGAAAGGCTCAGCCCCAGGCAGCGGGCAATACCCAGTACGGTCAGGGCATTGTAAACGGTAAATCTGCCGGGAATGGGCAAACACACCCGGGCCTGCTCCCCGGCGGAAACCGCCGTAAAGCGGACACCTCGGGCGTCCAGGGCCACCTCCCGGGCCTGCAGCTGCGACGGAGCGGTTACGGAGGTGGTCACCACCGGGCAGGCGGCGGCCGCCAGGATCCGATGGGCATAGCTGTCATCCACATTGACCACAGCCCGGCGGCAGCGGCGGAACAGCTCCGCCTTGGCCTGGCAGTAGGCTTCCATGGTTTTATGAAAGTCCAGATGATCCTCGGTCAGATTGGTAAAGGCCGCCACATCAAAGAAAATGCCGCCGATTCGTTCCAGCGCCACCGCGTGGCTGGAAACCTCCATCACCACATGGGTGCATCCGGCATCCCGCATTTGGGCAAACAGGCCTTGCAGAGCGAAGCTCTCCGGCGTGGTGCGTTCCGTGGGGATGCTCTCCTGGCCGATCATATTGGCCATGGTGCCGATAAGCCCCACCTTGGCGCCCAGGCACTTCTCCAGCACCTGCTTGAGCAGCAGGGTGACGGAGGTCTTTCCGTTGGTACCGGTGACGCCGATCATGGTCATGGACTTCCCGGGATGGCCGTAAAAATTGCACCCCAGCATGGCAAGGGCCAGCCGGTCAGAGTCCACCAGAACGTATGGAATGTCCCCCTGGGGCTTCTTGGCCGTGACCACTGCCGCCGCCCCCTTTTCCAGAACCATGGGGATGAATCGGTTTCCGTCGGCGGCAAAGCCGCTGACCGCCACAAACAAGCTGTCTTTCGTCACCTGCCGAGAGTCATAATATACATTCTTAATCTCCAAATCGGGATCCACGGTGGATTCCAGCACTCCGATCCCCTGCAAAAGCTCCTTTAATCGCATAACGATCTCCTTTTTCCCGGGATTCGTCTTCAGTCCCGGGCTGTGGTATCGGTAAATTCCAAGGTAATGGTGGTTCCTACGGGAACCAGCGTCTCCTTCGCGACGCTTTGGGCGCTAACGGTCACCCCGGGAGATACGCTGCCGTTCCCCGTCACCAGGATATACAGACCCAAGGCTCCGGCGGCATCGCTGGCCTGCTGCCGGTTCATGCCCGTGAAGTCAGGAACCGCCACCGTCCGCTCCGGAACTTCCTGTCCCAGGTACAGCAGTACCTGGCTGCCGCCGGGAACAGTCTGGCCGGCAGCCGGGATCTGGCCGGTCACCGTTTCCCCTTCTCCCAGCAGCTTCGCCGTCAAGCCGTTGCCCTTTAGTTTACGCTCTGCGTCCGCTCCTGTCAAGCCCGTCATATCCTCCACCAGAATCTGCTGTCCCGCCGCCTCCTCCTCTGAGAAGACACGCTCCACCCCCAGATAGGGCAGGATATCCGCCATTACCGCGCCTACGGTGGGAGCTGCCATAACGCCGCCGGAAATGTAGATCCCCGTGGTCCGGGATGGGGTGTCCAAAGCAACCAGGACGATATACTCCGGATCCTCCATGGGGGCGATGCCGACGAAGGAGACGATCTTATCCTGAACCCGCTGACCGTTTTCGTCAAAGACGTCGATCTTCTCGCTGGTGCCTGTCTTGCCGCCGATGGAGAACCCGGCGACGCTGGCGTTTTTCGCCGTACCTTCCGTTACCACAGACCGAATCAGTGTCCGCATGATCTCGGAGGTTTCCGGGCGGATGGTGCGGCGGATCTGGGTCGGTTCCGCCTCCATAACCACATTCCCGTCGGCGTCCAGGATCTGGCTGACGATGTACGGTTCCAGCAGCACGCCGCCGTTGACCACCGAGGCGATGGCCCGCACCAGCTGCAAGGGGGTAATCTTAAAGGTCTGGCCGAAGGAGCCGGAGGTCAATGACGCCGTCCCCCACTTGTCCGTGTCGGTCACCAGGGCCTTGTCAAAAAACACGCCTTTACTCTCCCCCGCCAGGTCGATCCCGGTCTTTTCCAGGATCCCGAATTTCTCGATATACTGATAAAACCGCTCGCCCCCCAGCTTCAGCGCAATGTGGGCAAAGGCGATGTTGCAGGAGTTTTGCAGCGCCTGCGGCGTCTGCTCCGATCCGTGGCCGGCGGAGCGCCAGCAATGCAGCAGCTGAGATCGCCCGGGGATTTGCTCCGCGCCGGAGCAGTGGAAGGAGGTATTCAGGTCGATGGCCCCGCAGTCCAAGGCCGCCGCCATGGTCAGCACCTTGAAGGTAGAGCCGGGTTCATAGCCGTCGGAAATCACCCGATTGCGCCACTGCTTCAGCCTCGCCGCAGAGAGCGCCTCCTCATAGCGCTTTTTCGCAGTCTCCTGCTCCTGGCTGCCCTGAGGGAGAGCCAGGTATTCCTGGCGAAGCGCCTCCGTCTGGGCCTGGGCCTCCGGATCCGTCAGCTCCAGGTATTGGTTGGGGTCATAGCTTCCCAGGGTGGCCATGGCCAGGATCTCCCCGGTCTTACAGTTCATCACCAGGCCGAAGGCGCCGTTTTGCACGTCGTAGCGGGCGATCGCCGTCTGCATCTGCTTTTCCAGGCAGGCCTGCACCGTTGTATCCAGGGTAAGGATCAGGCTGTCTCCCTGGCGGGAAGCGATGTAGTTTTCATAGGAGAAGGGCATATCCATTTCATTGTTGCCCTTGGTGGTAATCACCCGGCCGGTGCTGCCGGCAAGGTAGCTGTTATAGGCCGCCTCCACCCCTTCCGAGCCTTCGTTGGAGGCGTTGGTAAAGCCGATGACCTGGGCCGCCAGCGTCTGGAAGGGATAGATCCGCCGGGAGGACGGCTCCAGATGGATGCCGGAAATCCCCTGGGCGGTAATATACTCCCGGATCCTGGCAGCGGTATTTTCCTCCACATTGGAGGCGATCTGCTTGTAGCGTCTGCGGATGTCCCCGGCCTGCTCCTGAATCCACTGAGGATCCTTCTCCAGAAGCTCCCCCAGAAACGACGCGATGGCGGGGATATCCGCTTTGGACTGCTTCAGCTCATGGGGATCCAGATATACATTCTCCACACTGACTGAGGTGGCCAGGATATTCATATTCCGGTCATAGATATCCCCCCGGTGGGCCGTCACCGTTGTGGTGCGGGTCTGATTCCGCAGAGCAAGCCCCGCGTAATAGTCGAAGTTGAGGATCATCAGATCATACAGCCGCAGTCCCACCGGCACAAAGGCCAGCAGCCCCAGCATCAGCGCCGTCAGTAAGATCCTCCGATGCTGCCCGCTGTTCAGCCGCAGACGGTCGAAGCTCCTATATTCCCTACGCCCCATAGGCACCAGCCTTTCCTGAAATAGTCGCCGCCATTGTCAATAATGGGCAGCAAGGGAATCCCTCGCCGCCCATTGCAGCTGCTATCTTCATTGTATGGGGCAAGCTCCGGTTTATTCCCAGAGTCCGTTCCAGAACCAGGCCAACTCCTCCTGCCAGGTGATTTCCGGTTCCGGCTCCGGAACCGTTACATGGACCGCGCGGGTTTGGGCCTGCTCCAGAGGAATCAGTCCCAGGGCCACCGCTTTGGAGCGGATCTCCTCCAAGTCATAGCTTTCCCGGTAGTCTCGGGCCAACTCGGCATTTTCCCGCTTCAGCTGGGATAGGTAGCTGGAGGCAAGCGCATACTCCGCCCAGTCGTCCTGCAGCTGCAACGCGCCGGTGACCAGCACCGCCAGCATCACCACAGCAACCGCAATGCTCACCAGAGCCACGGGATCGATGTAGATTTTCTCCACCTTCTCCAGCCGTGCCAGAGGCAGCCGGGTCTTCCGCTTCTTCTTGGCCTTTGTCAGCTCCAGCTTTCGGGCTTCGCTGCCGTGGATATAAAACTGACCCACATATTGGATCTCTGGTTTCTGGATCATGGTCATTCTCCTGTCCCGGATGCGTCTATAGCTTCTGACAGACGCGCAGCTTGGCGCTTCTGGCGCGGGGATTCCGTTCCAGCTCCGCTTCGCCGGAAACGATGGGCTTTTTGGTGATCAGCTTCACCTGAGGCGTTTTTCCACAGACGCAAACCGGGAAACTGGGCGGACAGGTGCAGCCCTTGGCCGCGTTGGCCATGGCGTTTTTCACAATACGGTCTTCCAGGGAGTGGAAGGTAATCACCGCCAGACGCCCGCCGGGGGCCAACAGCGGGATCGCCCGCTCCAGGGCCTCGGACAAGCCGTTCAGCTCGTCATTCACCGCGATGCGGATGGCCTGAAAGCTTCGCTTTGCCGGGTGCTGCTTCTCCCGCAGAGCGGCAGGGGGCATAGCACAACGGATAACGTCCACCAGCTGAAAGGTTGTTTCGATAGGCGCCGTCTCCCGCTTGCGGCAGATGGCAGCCGCGATCTGAGGGGCGTACCGCTCCTCGCCGTATTCATAGAGGATCCGCTTCAATTCCTCGTAGGGCCAGGTGTTGACAATCTGTCGGGCGTCGCAGGCGTCCTGGCTGTTCATGCGCATATCCAGCGGCGCGTCTGTCATATAGGAAAAGCCCCGTTCTCCGTCGTCCAACTGGGGGGAAGATACCCCAAGATCCAACAGAATCCCGTCCACCTTCCCAATGCCCAGGCCGCTGAGAGCCTGATCCATCCGGCGGTAATTGGCGTGCACCAGGGAAACCCGATCTCCGTAAGGCTCCAACCGCTTTCCCGCCGCTGCCAGCGCCACAGGATCCCGGTCGATGCCCACCAGCCGTCCGGTGGTAAGCCGGGCGGCGATTTGGCTGGAATGGCCGCCGCCGCCCAAGGTGCCGTCCACGTAAATCCCGTCGGAGCGGATGTTCAGTCCTTCTATGCATTCGTCCAGCAGCACCGAAACATGATGAAATTCCCTCACAGTCCGATCGCCTCCAGGGACGCCAGCAGCTTCTCCGGCGACAGGTTCTCCGTCTCAAAGGCGCTGAATTCGTCCGCGTCCCAGATCTCCGCCTGACCGGCCCTGCCGACGATCATCACATCCCGGTCGATTCCGGCATAGGCCAGCAGATTGGCAGTCAGTGCAAAGCGGAACTGTTTATCGGGATTGCACTCCGCGGCATTCATAAAGATCAGGCTGGTTGCGCCGGATCTCTGGGAAATGCTCAGAGCATTATAGTTATCGGAAAGCTTCTGCCATTCTTCGGCAGTATAAATGGTCAGGCAGCGGTGGCCGCAGTTGACGCCCAGGGTCACGAAGAAGGCCTCTCCCAGCTCCCCGCGCAGTTTCGAGGGCACGAACAGGCGGCCCTTATCGTCCAGCTTGGCAGGGTATTTTCCGATCATGGCCGCACCTCCATTCCCTTTTGCTCCACTTTACTACCCTTTTACTCCATATGAAGACAGTATACTACCATCAGGGCAGAAAATCAATCTTTTTCTCTTGTTTTTTTCGAATTTCCAGAAAAAAATTAATTATTTCGTACATCCGTTCTACAAAATCAGAGGCAAAAGGAAATGGTTTCCTCCTCCAGACGCAGGCTGACCTTGCCCGGCTTTCGGGAGCAGCGCAGCAAAAAGCTGGCCAGAGGGCCTTCCACCTCCGTCTGAACCAGGCGGCGCAGCTGCCGCGCTCCGTCCTTGCCGGGGCACTTGCCCAGCAAAAACGCGCCCAGCTCCCGGGGATATTGCAGCTGGGTGCCCAGGGTCTGGGTGCGTTCCTGTAGCTGATGCAGATACTTCCAGGCAATGGTCTCCATCGCCTCTTTGCTCAGCTCGCAGAAGTTCACCGTCTGATCCACCCGGCCTAAAAACTCCGGTGAAAAGGCTTGACGCAAGGCTTCCTCCCTGCCGGTCTCCTTCCCTTTGGCGCAGAATCCCAGGCCGTCCCCCCGCAGCTGTCCGCCTACGTTGGATGTCATGACCACTATGGCGTTTTTAAAGCTCACCCGCCGGCCGGTGGAGTCGGTCAGTTCCCCTTCTTCCATGATCTGCAGCAGAATCCCCAGCACATCGGGGTGGGCCTTTTCCAGTTCGTCCATCAGCACCAGGCAGTAGGGGCGGCGGCGCACCGCTTCGGTAAGCTTACCCCCTTCCTCATAGCCCACATACCCGGGAGGCGCGCCGATCAGGCGGGAGACAGACTGCTTTTCCATATATTCCGTCATATCCAGGCGGATCATGGCCTCCCGGCTGCCGTAGACCTCCTCCGCCAAGGCCCGGCACAGCTCCGTTTTGCCCACGCCGGTTGGCCCGGTGAACAGCAGACAGGCAATGGGCCGGTTGGCATCCCGGATCCCGGAATATCCCCGGCGGACGGCCTCCGCCACGGTGCGTACCGCCTGCTCCTGTCCCACCACGTGGGACGCCAGCAGCCCCTCCAGACCCAAAAGCCGTTCCCGCTCTCCGGCGGTCAGGCGTCCAACCGGGATTCCTGTTCTGGCTGAAACCACCCAGGCGATATCCGCCGCCGTGACCCCCCGTCCCCGCCGGCCCTCGGCGGGCTTGGAAAGGCTCTGCATCTTATCCCGCAGCTCCGCCGCCCGTTCAAACTTACGCTCCCGGACTGCCCCCTGCAGCTCCTGCTCCAGTTCCTTCCGGGCGGCGCTTCCCCGGAAGGCTGAGGTTTCCTCCATCCTGGCTCTGGCCGCCCCCTCGTCCAGCAGATCGATGGCCTTGTCAGGCAGATACAGATCCGGAAGATACCGCACCGACAGCCGCACCGCTTCCTTCAGAGCGTCCTCGGTGATCCGCAGGTGGTGGTGCCGCTCCAGCCCCGGCTTCAATGCCCGGAGGATGGCCAGCGTCCCGCTTTCCCCCGGCTCCTCCACCGGAACCGGACGAAAACGCCGTTCCAACGCGGCGTCCTTTTCAATATATTTGCGGTATTCCTCCCGGGTGGTGGCTCCCAGCATCTGCAGCTCTCCCCGGCCCAGGGCGGGCTTAAAGATATTGGCCGCGTCAATGGCGCCCTCGGCGGCGCCCGCTCCTACGATGGTGTGCATCTCATCCACGAACAGGATCACGTCTCCGCTGCGGCGGATCTCCGACAAGACGTCCCGCAGCCGTTCTTCAAATTCCCCCCGATACTTGGTTCCCGCCACCAGGCTGGCCATGTTCAGACTCACCAGCCGTTTGTCCTTCAGCTGGGGCGGCACGCTGCCCATGGCCATGCGCTGAGCCAGCCCTTCGGCAATGGCGGTTTTTCCTACCCCCGGCTCTCCCACCAGGGCAGGGTTATTTTTATTCTTCCTGCACAGGATGCCGATGACCATATCGATCTCCTTTTCCCGGCCGATGACAGGCTCCATTGCGGACGCTTTCATGATGAGATCTTCGCTGAATTGTTCCAGCAGCTTCGTATTGACCGCCTCCTTTTTTCCTTTTTCGGGAGCGGAACGCTCCCAACGCATATTGTCCACCATATGGGTAAACAGCACATCCGAAGCAATCCCGTTCAGGCGCAGCATCTCCCCCGCAGGGGTGTGTTCCCGGCGGGCCATAGCCATCAAAAGATGCCTGGGCAGGATCTCCCGGCAGGACTGCTGTTTCGCCTCCCGGGCAGCGGTACCCAGGATCTCCCGGGCGTCCTTCGTCAGTCCCTGAGGCAGGGGCAGCCCCGGCGTTCCGGCGCCGTACAGAAGCTGTGCCATGGCTTCGGTCAACGCAGGATTCAGGCCCAGCAGCCGCAGCATCTGTCCCGTCCCCGCCGGTTCCCAAGCCATGGCCAGCAGCAGATGGACGGATCCTACATAGCTATGGCCAAGGCTCCTGGCCTTTTTTCCCGCCTGCCGGATCAGCTCCGCGGTCTGGCTTTGATAGCGCACATGATCCCTCCAAAGTCGGCCGGAAACCTGAACGTTCCGGCTCTTTCGTTTCCGGAAAATCATTGACAGCATGAAAAAATTTTATTCTGGAATTTTGAAAAAGGAATTGCAATTTCCGAAATACATGCTACAATGTAGTTACGTTATGCACATAACGGACAACACATACAAGATTATGGAGGTAAAACCATGGCTTACAGCATTAATTCTGATGTTTGTGTCTCCTGCGGCTCCTGCGCCGAGCAGTGCCCTGTTGAGGCCATTGCTGAGACCGACGGCAAGTACGTCATCGACGCCGACGTCTGTGTCTCCTGCGGCTCCTGCGCCGAGCAGTGCCCTGTAGAGGCCATTGAGGAAGGCTAATTTTCTTCATAACCCGAGATTGGCCTGCGCGAATCTTGCGCAGGCCAATCTTTTACGTATCATAAGCGGAACCTTTGCGGTGGAGGCGGTTATGGAATATTTGCCCAATGGTTTTACCCTGGAGCTGGCGGAAGGGGCCTTTCCCTTGAGCACCGACTCCATGGCGCTGAGTCATTTTGTCAAGCTTGGGAAGCATGCCCGGGTTCTGGATCTTGGATCCGGATGCGGTACCCTGGGCCTTTTGCTGTGCGCCAAGCATGGACAGTGTACCGTCACCGGCATTGAGATCGACAGAACCGCGCACCAGATCGCTCTGGAGAACATTCGCCGGAACGCTTTGGAGGATCGCATGACGAGTATATGCGCCGACCTGCGGGGGGTTTCCGGGATCTTTTCTCCCGGGAGCTTTACCTGCTGCGTATCCAATCCTCCCTACTTCTCCGGCGGCCCGGCCAGCCGCGCCGTTCCCCACGCCCGGCGGGAAGATCTGTGCCCTCTGCCGGAGTTGTTCGGCGCCGCCTCCTGGGCGCTGAAATACGGCGGAAATTTTTACCTGGTGCACCGGCCGGAGCGGCTGGGAGAGCTGATCGTTCAAGGCTCTCAGGCGGGCTTGGAGACCAAGCGGCTGTGCCTTTTGCGCCACCGCGCCGGCGGACCGGTAAGCTTGATCCTGCTGCACCTGCGCAAGGGCGCCAAGCCGGGCCTTACCTGGGAGGAACTGGCTCTGTATGATCCGGAAGGCTTCCCCACCCCCGCTTTTCTGGAAATCTATCACATGGAAAAGGAGAATTGATATGGCCGGAATGCTGTATTTGGTACCGACTCCCATCGGCAACCTGGGCGATATCTCCGCCCGCTGCCGGGAAACGTTGGAAACGGCAGATTTTATCGCCGCAGAAGACACCCGGGTGACCCTGAAGCTTCTGAACCATCTGGGCATCAAAAAAAGCCTTGTCAGCTACTATGAGCATAACAAGGCATTCAAAGGCGAGCAAATCGTAGCGCGCATTCTGGCCGGCGAAACCTGTGCCCTGGTATCCGACGCAGGCAGTCCCGCCATCTCCGACCCCGGGGAGGATTTGGTCAGGCAGTGCGCTCACTCAGGCATTTCGGTATGCGCCATCCCCGGCCCCTGCGCCGCCATCACAGCATTGAGCATTTCCGGCCAGGCCACCGGACGGTTCTGCTTTGAAGGATTTCTTTCCACAGCGAAAAAAAGCCGCGGGGAGCATTTGCGCTCCCTTCAGTCCGAACAGCGCACCATGATCTTCTATGAAGCGCCCCACAAGCTCACCGCCACTCTGGCGGATCTGGCGGAAGCCTTTGGCAAAGACCGTCCCATCAGCCTCTGCCGGGAGCTTACCAAGCTTCATGAAGAAGTGATCCGCACCACCTTAGGCCAGGCCCTGGAGCTGTATACCCAGCAGCCGCCCAAGGGGGAGTTTGTGCTGGTGGTGGCAGGGCGCCCGCCGGAGGACAAACAGCCCCCGGCGGAGGATGACGCCGCTGTGCGGGTGGCCCAGCTTCTGGCCCAGGGCCTGAGCCGCAAGGATGCCGTGAAGCAGACCGCCAAGGAGCTGAACCTTCCGAAGAACGTGGTGTATGACATTTCCCTGCGATCCAGCCAGGAAGATCATGGCGTCTGACCTGAACTACAATCAAACCCCTGAACGGCAATCCCGTTCAGGGGCATATTTTATAGTCCAGTCAGTTTTTTCACGCATTCCCGACAAACGCTTTTTTGACAAAAGTCCACCAAATTCCTGGGCGATTTACAAAATATGCAAACCGGTTCAAATTTTTGAAGAATGATGCGATCATTCTCCATCCAAATCATCAATTCATCCCGTTCGGCCACATTCAGACTTCTGCGCAATTCAATGGGTAATACAATTCTTCCCAGGTCATCTACCTTTCGGGTAATACCTGTAGGCTTCATAATACCAGCCCCCTTCAGTCGCTTACAGCCGCAATAATGGTTGTTAACGGCTTATTTGCAATATCATTATACTATCTGATCAACCAATAGTCAAATACTTTTTAAAATTGGTCTGTAATTTGTGAAAAATACCAATACATTTGCGGCCTGTACAAGCATATTGTTCAGCAAAGGAGGTATGTGCATGGTAATGAGCTGGATCTGGACCGGAATCGTATTGCTCAGCATTCTCTGTGCCGCCGCCACCGGAAAAGGCGGTCAACTGTCCTCAGCGGCAATGCAGGGCGCTCAGGCCGGTGTAACCCTGGCGGTGTCCATGGCCGGAGCCATCTGCCTTTGGAGCGGGGTGGGCAAGCTGATGGCCGTGTGCGGCATTACCGGCGCTCTGTCCCGCAGGATGCGTCCGCTGTTGGTCAGGCTGTTTCCTTCCGCCGCGGCGGATGTCAGTCTGGCAGGGGATCTCAGCGCCAATATCTGCGCCAATCTGTTGGGTCTGGGCAACGCCGCCACCCCCATGGGCATCCGCGCGGCCAAACGCATGGTACGCGGGGATATCGCCACAGACGAGCTGTGCCGCCTGGTGGTGCTGAACACCGCTTCCATACAACTGATCCCCACCAATGTAGCGGCAGTGCGCAGCGCCTTTGGCTGCACTGCCCCGTTTGACATTCTGCCCGCCGTCTGGATCACCAGCGCCCTGTCCGCAGGGCTTGGGGTGATGGCGGCCTACCTACTGGGAAAGGTTCGGCGGGGATGACGGACTATATCGTTCCGATCCTGCTGTTTCTGGCGGCGGCCATGGCGCTGCGCCGGAAGGAAAACGCCTACGATGTGATGCTTCAAGGCGCCTCGGAAGGGCTGAAACTCCTGGTATCCATTCTCCCGGCCCTGATCCTGCTGCTGACCGCAGTGTACATGCTCCGGGCCTCCGGCGCCATGGAGCTGCTGTCCCAAGGGCTGCGTCCTCTGTTTGCTCTCCTGGGCATACCGCCCGAAACTGCCATGCTGGTGCTGGTTCGCCCTCTCAGCGGCAGCGCGGCGCTGGCTGTGGGGGCAGATCTCATGGCACAGTACGGCGTGGATTCCCAGGTAGGCAGGACTGCCGCCGTCATGCTGGGCTCCACGGAGACCACATTCTACACCATCAGCGTCTACTTCGGCGCAGCCGGGATCCGGAAAACCAGATACGCCATTCCCGCGGCATTGTTCGCAGACTTGGTGGGCTTTTGCATGGCGTCCCTGACCACCAGGCTTTTCTTCCCGGAATGATACCTTCCCGTCAGCTCCGGAACCGGGAAGCTTTCCTCCGCCGAAGGCGACCCGCGCAGAAAACGTCAAGCCCAGGCAGCGCTCCGTGGAGAACTGCCTGGGCTGTTTTTTTCATCGTCGCTTCCGGAGCGCATCACTGCGCGGAAGCTTCGGTCTTCGCGCCGCCGCTTTTTCTGCGGCGACGGCGGCGGGGACGGTCGGTATCCTCGGGATCCGCCTTTTCCGCCCGGCGGGCATAGGCTTCCGCCGCCTGGGAGGTGGCCTCATAGGTCAGGCGGCTGACCCGCACCAGTCCGTCGGGCTGCTGGGAAAGCCGTACCCGGATCAAGAATTTTCCATGCTCCGGGCAGGTAGCCAGATCCATATACCGATGCCCCGGCTGCGCAAACCACCGGGAGCCCAGCATCCTCCCGCCGCACACCGGGCAGCGGTTCTCCTCCCCGGCCATGGCCGTCAAGGCCGCACGCTTGTTGGCGTAATCGTAAAACACCTTCCGGGCAATGCACCCGGGCAACTCCGCTCCGTGGAAGCCGTTTTCATGATTTTTCAGCGCCTGCTCATACTCCCGCGCTCCCCGCTCCAGATCCAGTCTGGCGCAGATCAGCGCGGTATGGTAGGCGTCTCCCAGAGCGTCGTGGGCAGGCCGGGTGGCCTCGATGCCGAACATCTCCATGGCGGTCTTCAGCGCCTTCTGGGCATTGGAACCGTCGGTTTGGGCATTAAAGATCATCTGCGCATTGTACCACCGCTCCGTAAAATCCGGATCCAAACCGTACAGCCGCAAATTCTCCCGGAGAATGCCGATATCGTCAAAGCCCCAGGTCAGAAACACCACATCCTGGCCGCACCACTGCCGGAACTGCGCAATGGCCTCGGGGAAGGGAACGCCTTCCTCCCGGAGCCGGGCTTCCTTAATGCCGGTGAGCTTACTGACCCGGCGGTTCAGGTGCCGGTAGTATTTGGGCCGCACCATGATCTGGAATTCATCCGCCACTTCCTTATCTTCCGTCACCCGCACGGCGCCGATCTGGATGATCTCTCCCCGGATCTGCACCGGCAGAATCTTCTTCGCCGACGGCGACCCGGGCCAGGGCTGATTCCATTCCATATCCAATACAATGTAATCCATCGAAAAAACCTCTGTATCCTGTAGTCCTACATGTTATCATAGCATATCCCCCGGGCCTGTGTAAACAAAAAGTTGTAAAACGGCGGCTTCTGTTTCCCCAGCGGAAACGAATACGGTTGGGTAAATCCAGACCGCAATCCGAAAACGCCCCTTATCCCCACCGGCTCCGTGGCATATTATATTATATTTCCCATGCGAACCGCTTCCACCACCTGGCGGATCCGCTCAACATCTTTGGTCAGCGCGAAGCGAACATACCCCTCGCCGTTGGTGCCGAAGGCAGATCCCGGGGTGCACAATACGCCGGTCTTTTCCAGCAGCGCGAAGCAGAAATCCTCCGAACTCGCGTAGCCATTGGGAACCGGCGCCCAGACGAACATGCTCCCCTGGCTGTCCGGCACATCCCACCCGATGGAGCGAAGGCCGCCGCACAAGGCGTCCCGCCTCGCCTGATAGGCCTCCCGCTGGCGGATCACCGATTCCTGGGGGCCGTTCAGCGCGGCCACCGCCGCGGCCTGAACCGGCAGAAAAATACCGTAATCAATTTGAGAGCGCAGGGTTCGGAACTTTTCCACGATCTGCCGGTTCCCCAGGACAAAGGAGATCCGCGCCCCGGTCATATTATAGGTTTTGGACAGGGAGTTGTATTCTACGCCCACATCCTTCGCGCCGGGGATAGACAGAAAGGAGATCCCCTCCCGTCCGTCGTAAATGATTTCGGAATAGGCGTTGTCATGGAGGATCACAATGTGATAAGTACGGGCAAACGTCACAAGCTTCTCGTAAAACGCTCTGGGCGCCGCCACGCACACCGGATTCGCCGGATAGGAGACCACCATCATTTTGGCGGCTCTGGCCAGCTCCGGGTCAATGGCATCCAAATCCGGCAGGTAACCGTTCTGCGGCAGCAGATCATAGTGGACGATCTTCGCCCCGCACAGCGCCGGCCCCATTTCAAAAATCGGGTAGCCCGGATTTGGACACAGCACCACATCCCCGGGATCGCACAGCGCCCAGCCGATATGGGTCAGTCCCTCCTGGGAGCCGTAGACAGAGAGAATCTCCCCTTCCTCCAGCTCCACCTCATATCGCCGCCGATACCACCCCTGCACCGCTTGCAGCAGCTCCCGGATCTCCGTCAGGGAATAGACCCAGTTGGCAGGGTCCTCAGCGCACTGGAGCATGGCCCGGATCACATGGGACTCCGGCTGAAAATCCGGCGTGCCGATGGATAAATTCCAAACCGGACGTCCTGCCGCCTCCATTTGATTCTTTTTATCGTTGAGCACATTAAAAATACCGGGTTGAAATTGACCCATTCGGCGGGCGAATTGCATCTCCATGGCCATTCCTCCATCTATGGAACCTCCGTTCCCATGGGCAAGCAAAGTCTGGCACAGCCAAAGGCTCAAAAAGGAGAGACTATCCTGTATGGATTTCCCACTTTTTTGAACGGAACGGCTGTGGCAAAGGATCCGGTGCTTACCCGCGGACAATTGATTCAGAGGTTCCCCATATATTCAGATAACGGTATTATACACCCCCGCAGGCCGTCTGCCAAGCTTTTTTTCCTCATTCGCAAAGTGACTCCCGGTTCGGCGCAATGCCAAACCGGGAATCCTTAAAACAGCAACGTGATCCAATAGATCAGCCCGTATACCACGCTGGCCGCCAGTCCGTAGACAAGCACCGGCCCGGCAATGGTAAACATTTTACCTCCCGCGCCTAGAATGAACCCCTCTGCTTATGCCAAGTATTGACCAACAAAAATTCCACCAGCGTTTTTGGGGCGTTTTTGAGGGGGCTTTGGTCCTATCGAAAACACAAACCGCAGCGCATTGCGGGTATCAGGAGTCATAATCGGGAAACGCCATTTTGGCCCGGGCCGGCATTTCTCTCACTCCCGAGAAACCGCTGAAACACATCCTGGTTTTTCAGCGTGATCTGAAGTCTGCCGTCCTCAAATACGCGAACCTTTTTCACCAGCCTGCAAACAGCCTCCGGCTGGTATTCCCTCAGGAAGCGCATAGCGTCTGCTTCGCAGGCGGATCGGCTCAGCTGCTCCTGCGCCAGCTTATCTGAACGCATTCCTGTCCCCTCTCTAAATTCTACGCACCAATTCTGTCCGTTTTTCCAAATCCGTATTCAGAAATATGCTTATCGACTTAACACAGCCTGCGGCCCTGTGGGCCGCCTTGGCTCGCCCCTTGGGGTAAGCGAAGCGCA
>CALWXQ010000027.1 GCA_944385545.1 uncultured Oscillospiraceae bacterium
AGAGCCAAAGGGGGCGGCTTTTTCGGAAAAACGTTATGTAAATTCTATTCTCTCCACAAACTTTTCACAGGCTGTGGAAGGTTTTCCACTGCTACCGGGAAGTCCTTGCTTTTTCAACCGTTTTTTTCCCTGGGCCTGTGGAAAAAACTGTGGAGAATGTGGATAACTTCATTTCGCTTTGGGACAACGCCTGTTACTGTGAATATTATGTAAACAGACACTTTTATAAAAATAAAATAAGAATTATTCTTATTTTATGCTTGACAAATCTCTTTGTCTATGCTATACTCAACTTGTAAATAAGAATCAACCGTAAATAGAAATGAGGTGCCTATGGAAGCGGCAGAAAAGCAGTTTCGAAAGCGCAACGCCATATTGGATTGCCTGCGTCAGACCCATGCCCACCCCTCGGCGGAAATGGTGCACGCGTTGCTTCAGCCCTCCCATCCTGACATCTCCCTGGCGACGGTGTACCGCAATCTTGCCTGGTTTAAGTCCAGAGGGATGATCCAGAGCTTGGGAACGGTAGACGGCGTTGAGCGTTTTGACGCCGACACCCAGCCCCACGTCCACTTTGTCTGCACCGGCTGTCACGCTGTGATGGATCTGCCCCAGGTGGAGGTACCAACCTCTTTGGGAACCTCCGCGGAAGCGGCCTCCGGCTGTCAGGTGCGGGGCTGTCAGCTGACCTTTACCGGTCTGTGCGGCAGCTGCGCCAAAATCTGAATCCCCGGGGATCCGCAGATCCCCAAAAAATCAAAACACTATTCTATATTGGAGGAACAAAACGTATGAAAAAGTTTGTCTGCCCTGTGTGTGGTTACGTCTACGAAGGTGAAAGCATCCCCGAAGGCTTCAAGTGCCCTGTTTGTAAGGTCGATGGCTCCAAGTTCAAGGTTATGGAGCTGGACAAGCTGGCCGCCGAGCACGAGTACGGCATCTACGCCAAGACTGTGAAGAACAACCCCGACATTTCCGAGGCGGATAAGAAGTATATCTTCGAGCAGCTCATGGCCAACTTCAACGGCGAGTGCGGCGAAGTGGGCATGTACCTGTGCATGGCCCGGATCGCCCATCGGGAGGGCTATCCCGAGATCGGCCTGTACTGGGAGAAGGCCGCCTATGAGGAAGCCGAGCACGCCGCCAAGTTCGCCGAGCTGCTGGGCGCTGACCTGGAGCCCAACATGAAGGCCACCACCCGGGACAACCTGGCCTGGCGGGTGGACTGCGAGTTCGGCGCCACCCAGGGCAAGTTTGACCTGGCCGCCTGCGCCAAGAAGAACGGCCTGGACGCCATCCACGACACCGTCCACGAAATGGCCCGGGACGAGGCCCGTCACGGCAAGGCGCTGAAGGGTCTGCTGGAGCGCTACTTTAAGTAAGCACCTATGATCCCCCGGCGGAAAACGCCGGGGGAAGAAGCAAAGGAGGCTTATCTATGGAACCGATCCGGTACGCTCCCGACGAGGTGATCTGCAACTGCAAACAGGTAACCCTGGCAGACATTGACCGGGCCCTTCATACCCATGCCAATTTTGCCGATGTGGAGAAAGAATTCGCGGAAGTGCAGAAGCTAACCGCCTGCTCCACCGGCTGCGGCGGCTGTTATGATAAGATCATGGCGGTGATATCCGGCATAATCAGCGGTTAGGAGGTAGCTATGAAAACCTATGAAGTGTTTGTGGAAGTGATCAATCCCTGCGGCGGCGATAGGCACAGCCAGAAGAAATTCCTGGAGGTGCAGACCGACGCTCCCGAAACCTGGGTCAAGGAGAACGCCGCTTTCCCCATCATTGACGTCACTTCCACCAAGGAAGGAGATCCTCTGTTCATCACCGGCGACGGCAAGGGCAATTTTGTCCGCTATACCTTCAGCCATTGACCAGAAGGAGAGCAACCCTATGGAACTGGGCAAGCCCCTGATCCCGGTGATCCGGGCGGAAGAAGATGAAACGGTTTACTGTTCCATCTGCCATAAGGTTTTGGATGTCAAGGCCGGGGAAGTCATTCCCCGCTGCTGCGGCAAACCCATGGAACCAATGAAATAAAGGAAGCAAGGAGAGAATCACTATGAAATATGTTTGCAATCTGTGCGGCTGGGTCTACGACGAGGACGAGGCCGGCGTGAAGTGGGAAGATCTGCCCGAAGACTTCGCCTGTGAGCTGTGCGGCGTCGGCAAGGAAGAATTCTCCGTAGAGGAATAAACCAAAATCAGGGGTTTTCTGAAAACAATCGTTTTCAGAAAACCCCTGATTCGGCGCGTCCGGCACATCCCCCATCCATCCCGGTGTGACCGGGGCGGATGGGGGATTTTCATACCGTTTCCTGATAGAATTCACGCAGGCTGTGGCGATGCTTGCCGGTCCAGCCGGTGACAGGCGAGGCCTCCAGCATGGAGCGCAGCACCGCTTCCTCGGTGGCCTCCGCCATGGCCCGGAAGGCCGGATCCATGGAATCCTCCCGGATGCACCGCAAGGTCATACAGCCCTCCCCAGGCTCCATGCGGTTGGCTGTGGAAAACCCCACAAACACCTCCCCGCTGCCGTGGCCGATAAAGCTGCCCAACCGGGCAAGTCCCACACCGGCCCGGCGGATCACCCGGCCCAGCTGCCGGGAAGTCAGGGGCAGATCCGTAGCCAGAATCACAATGCAGCTGCCCTTGTCCGGCCCGTCTTCCCCGATCCTGCGGAAGATCTCCCGGCCCACCGCCCGGCCCTGAATGGTCAGATCCTCCAGCCGTCCGTGGTTGGTCAGCACCAGCACGCCCAGGGTGAAGATCTCACCGGCCAGCTCCACCTGCCGGGAGGCGGTGCCGATGCCACCCTTCAGACCATGGCAGGTCATGCCCTTTCCCGCTCCCACGTCTCCCAGGGCAAATTCCTCAGCCGCCGATTCTATGGCCGCCAGCACCTCCTGAGCGCCCACCGCCCGATGGCGGATATCGTTCAGGGAGGCGTCATTGCATTCGCAGACCACCGGGTTAACGGATTCCACCCCGTAGCCCGCCGCTTCCCCCCGGCGGCACATATATTCCACCAAAGCGTCCTGAACCAGACCCACGTTCAGGGTATTGGTCAGGGCGATGGGCGTCTCCAGCGTTCCCAGCTCCCGGATCTGCATCAGTCCCGCGGTTTTGCCAAAGCCGTTGAGCACATGGCAGGCAGCGGGCATTTTGCGCAGAAAAATATCGTCTTCACAGGGCAAAATCACCGTCACCCCGGTTTTATGGGTCTGGGTGTCCACAGTGCAGTGGCCCACCCGTACCCCGGGGACGTCGGTGATGGCATTGCGCGGCCCGGGCTTCATGGTTCCAATGTTCAGGTGCATAAACGTTCCTTCCTTTTCTGCTTCCCTTGGGCAATTTTTTCCTGTATGGACGGGGGATGTGACAAATCATATTGGATTATAACACATCCCCGGAAGGACGTAACCCTTCCGGGGATGGCTTTTACTTCACAGGGGAGGTGGAGCGCAGGGTGACGTCATGGGCGCCGCCTTCCACAATGGAGACGGAAGACACCAGGGTCAGCTTGGCCTCCCGCTGGAGATCCGGAATGGTGGTCACGCCTACGTTGCACATGGTGGATTTGACCTTGTACAAGGAAGCTTCCACATTGTCGTGGAGGGGGCCGGCATAGGTGACGTATGAGTCCACACCTTCCTCAAAGCTGAGCTTGGCGGAGCCGCCCAAATCGTAGCGCTGCCAGTTTCTGGCACGGTTGGAGCCTTCGCCCCAGTATTCCTTCATATACGCCCCGTTGACCATGACCTTGTTGGTGGGGGACTCGTCGAACCGGGCGAAGTACCGGCCCAGCATCAAGAAATCCGCGCCCATGGCAAGAGCCAGGGTCATGTGATAATCGTGGACGATGCCGCCGTCGGAGCAGATAGGCACATAGACGCCGGTTTCCTTGAAGTACTGATCCCGGGCCGCCGCCACCTCGATCAGCGCCGTGGCCTGTCCACGGCCGATGCCCTTGGTCTCCCGGGTGATGCAGATGGAGCCGCCGCCGATGCCCACCTTCACAAAGTCCGCGCCGGCCTCGGCCAGGAATCGGAAGCCGTCCTTATCCACCACGTTGCCGGCGCCGATTTTCACCTTGTCGCCGTAGGTTTCCCGAACCCAGGCGATGGTCTTCTTCTGCCAGCAGGTGTAGCCCTCGGAGGAATCAATGACCAGAACGTCGGCGCCGGCCTCCAGCAGGGCGGGGATCCGCTGGGCGTAGTCCCGGGTGTTGATGCCCGCGCCTACCAGGTAGCGCTTTTTGCTGTCCAGCAGCTCCAGGGGATTGTCCTTGTGGGAGGAATAGTCCTTCCGGAAGACAAAGTACATCAGCCGGTCGTCGTCATCCACAATGGGCAGACTGTTGAGCTTGTGCTCCCAGATAATGTCGTTGGCCTTTTTCAGGGTGGTATCCTTGGGGGCGGTAATCAGCTTTTCCCGGGGGGTCATGAAGTCCGCCACCTTTTCCCTGGGATCCATCCGGGAAATCCGGTAGTCCCGGCTGGTGACGATACCCAGGAGCCTGCCGTTGGCGGAGCCGTCGTGGGTGATGGCCACGGTGGAGAAGCCGTTCTTCTTCTTCAGCTCCAGCACGTCCGCCAGGGTGTGCTCCGGGGTCAGGTTGGAGGCGGAGGTGACGAAGCCGGCCTTGTAACCCTTGACCTTAGCCACCATTTGGGCCTGGTTCTCAATGGTCTGAGAGCCGTAGATGAAGCTGATGCCGCCCTCCTTGGCCAGGGCGATGGCCAGGGTATCGTTGGACACCGATTGCATCACCGCGGAGGTCAGGGGAATATTCATGGAAATGGCCGGTTCTTCAAAGCCTTTGCGATACTTGACAAGGGGCGTGCGCAGGCTCACCCGGTCAGGGACGCAGTCCTCTGACGTGTAGCCGGGGATCAGAAGATATTCGCTGAAGGTGTGGCTGGGTTCGGAATAAAAATAAGCCATGGATCATTCCTCCTGAAGATATAGGATTCTATATATGAAGATAACGTATGCCCATCACAGGGTTTTCCCGTCGCCGGCGTCCAGCACCTGGTGCACTTCCTTGCCGCTGTTGTCAATGTTCTTAAAGTTGCCCAGAATTTGACTGACATAGTCCACAATGGCAAAGGTATTGGGATATTTTTTCACAATCCGGCTCACAGCCGCCGCCTGGTTTTTATTCACCACGCACAGCAAAACGCTGGTCTCCCGGCCGGAATACATGCCTCTGCCGGGGATCAGGGTAGCGGTATGGTGCAGGGTCTGGATCAACTCCTTGGAGATCTCGTCGGGATAATCGGTGATGATCTCAAAGGAGATGGCTTCCCGGCCGGACTTCATCAGCCGGTCGCCCACGGTGGTGGACATGAAGCTGTAGAGAATGCACAAAATCACCGGCTCCATCTGGAAGCCGTAGACAAAATAGCTCAGCACCGCCACGCAGCAATTGATGCCAAAGCTCAGGCCGAAGAAGGGCTTGCTGGGCATCCGGTGATGGATGATGGCGGAGACAAAATCCATGCCTCCGGTATAGGCGCTGGCCTTAATCAGAATGGAGTAAACATACCCCTGGATCACACCGGCCACCAGAGGGCCTAAAATTTTGCTGGTGCCGTTTTCCGTAGCGTAGGCGAAGGCGGACAGATCCACATGATCCAATATCAGCAGACCCAGGGAAAAAACCACCACATACACCATGCTGCGCACCGCCATAGGCTTGCTCACTTCCCGATAGCACCAGATGGCAAGAGGCACATTGATCACCAGGCTCAGATATCCCACACTGACGCCGGTCACATGCTGAATCATGGTACACAAGCCGTTAAGACCCGATGGGGCGAACTGATTGGGGAAGACGAACAGCTCGTAATTGACGGCGCAGATCAGCGCCACGAAAACGATGACGCAATAGGTCCAAAACTTTTTTGTCCCGTGCATACGCAAATGTCTCCTGATGAGAAAAGGATATGATTCCGCGGCCGGCGCCGGCCCGGCTTACTTTGGATTTTAGCATAGGAATATAGTGGGGTCAAGGCGCAAAACGACGAATTTTCTTACCCTCCCGGGCTGTTTTTTCCAAGTGTCCGCCCCGGGAAAATAGATGTCTTTTTCCCACACCTTGTCCCGGAAAAAAGCCTGGCCGTCTTTTCCGCCGCCCCGGTTCGGCCACTGTGGCCTTTTCGGTTTCCGATTCCCGGAGAACGGCAAATTTTGTAACGAAAATATTTTATTTTCACCAAAAACTCCTTGTCTTTTCTGTTCAAATATGATAAAATTTAGGGTGAGCGATTCTGCCCAAAAAGAAACCTGATCCGCGCTTTTGGGCTCTCACAAAGATAACGAAAGGAGCCGCACCATGTATTCATCCGCCTACGTATGGGCAAAGGTTTTAAGCTATGTTGAGCAGCGTCTGGGTTCGGTGACCATTTCCGCCTGGTTTGACGATTGTGAAGTGGTGGAGCTGAACGAAAACAATCTGATTCTCTATTCCCCCTCGGATTTCCGCCGGGACATTATCCGCCGTCACTGCACCGAGCACATCCACGACGCCCTGAAATCCATCTTCAATTCCGACGCCAAGCTCCTGGTCTTCGGAGACGAGGAGATGAACGCCCGGAAGGCCAGCGGCAGAGTTCCCTCCGCCATGGACTTTAACCCCCAGTTCACCTTTGACAATTTTGTGGTAGGCCCCTCCAACCGGTTCGCCCATTCCGCCGCCATTGCCGTAAGCAAAACCCCGGGTCAGGTCTACAATCCCCTGTTCATCTACGGCCCTCCCGGCGTGGGCAAAACCCACCTGCTCTACGCCATCGCCAACGGCATCCGCCGGCAGAATCCCGAGGCCAACATCGTCTACATCAAAGGCGACCAATTCACCAACGAACTGATCGACGCCATTAAAAACGGCAAAAACATTGAATTCCGCTCCAAATACCGGGAGGCCGACCTGTTCTTAGTGGACGACATTCAGTTCATCGCCGGCAAGGAATCCACGCAGGAAGAATTTTTCCATACCTTCAACAAGCTATATGAGGAAAACAAGCAGATCGTCCTCACCTCCGACCGCAAGCCCGACGATATGCTCACCCTGGAAGAACGGCTGCGCAGCCGCTTCCTCTGGGGCCTCACCGCGGACATCAATCCCCCGGATTATGAGACCCGTATGGCCATTTTGAAAAACAAGGCCCGGCAGCTTGGTCTGGAGCTGGACAACGAGGTGTGCAACTACATTGCCAGCAACATCACCTCCAACGTCCGGCAGATCGAAGGTACGGTGAAGAAAATTCTGGCCTACCGGGACTTAAACAACATGCCCCTGGATCTTCCCAACATTTCCCGGGCCATCGACGACATGTTCAAAAGCGAAGGCAACGCCCTGCCCACTCCCAGCCTGATTATCGGCCAGGTGTGCAAGTTCTATAACATTGACGAATCCGTCCTCCGGGGAACCCAGAAGAACAAGGGTACCGCCGAGGCCCGTCAGATCGCCATGTACCTGATCCGCAAGCTTACCAACCTGTCCCTGCCAGACATCGGCAAGGAATTCTCCCGGGATCATTCCACAGTGCTCTACGCCATCCGCAAGGTGGAGGTAGCCCTGAAGAACGGGGATACCAATCTGCAAAACAACATCCGGGACATTACCGCCAACGTCAATTCCTCCCTGTGACCGCAGGCAAGTTTTTTTCGCGAACTTTTTTTCCACAGGTCCTGTGGAATGTGGAAAACCATTCTGTGGATAACCTCGGCCCCCTCCGGTTTTCCACCGCCCCTGTGGAAAACAACCTGCCCATCCACAACGGGCTGTGGAGAAAAAACCATTGGGGCGTCTGGGGAAAATCCACTTTTCCACATAACTTTCCCCTACGGCTGTTACGACTGCCTTATTTTACAAAAAAATAGATATTGTCTTTATCTTTAGCAAGAAAGGAACCTGACTATGCGTTTCACCTGTGAAAAAAACACGCTGGTAGCAGGACTGAACATCGCCAGCCGCGCTGTGGCCCAAAAGAGCAGCCTTTCCAGCATCGAAGGCATCCTCTGCAAGGCCGGTCACGGTCTGAGCCTCACCGGCTACAATATGGAAACCGCCATTACCTACGACATGGACGCCGACGTCACCGATCCCGGCTCCTGCATTCTGCCGGCCAGGCTGTTCGGCGATATCATCCGCCGCCTGCCGGAAGGCCCTGTGACGGTGGTGGTGGACGACAATTATAAAGTATCCATCCGCTCCGGCTACGCCTCCTTCAACATCTCCGCGGAGGACGCCCAGGATTACCCGGAGCTTCCCGACGTTAACACCGGACGGCCGGTGTCCATTCCCCAGAACAAGCTTAAGGAGCTGATCTGCGGCACCATTTTCTCCGTGGCCGAGGATCAGGGCCGTCCCATCCATACCGGCGTTAAATTCGAGGTCGCCGACGATACCATTACCGCGGTTGCCGTGGACGGTTTCCGCTTGTCCCGGCGCACCTATCACCCGGAGAACGGCACCGGCCGGGAAATGAGCTTCGTGGTTCCCGCCCAGAGCCTGAAGGAAGTGGAAAAAATCGTCACCGATACCGAGGAAAACGCCTCCTTCACCCTTGGCCCCAAGCACATTCTGTTCCAGATGGGCAGCGCAACCCTGGTCTGCCGGCTTCTGGAAGGGGACTTCCTGGATTGGCGGCGGGTGGTGCCGTCCAACTGCCCCATTAAGCTGGTGGTCAACGTCTCCGACCTGTCCGCTTCCGTGGAGCGGGTGGGCCTGATCGTGTCGGAAAAGTATAAAAGTCCCGTGCGCTGCGTCTTCTCCAACCAGGAGCTGCTCATGCGCACCAATACCACCATCGGCGCGGCGGAGGATCGCTGCCCCATGGCCGGAGACGGCAAGGAGCTGGAGATCGGTTTCAACGTCCGCTTCCTGGCCGACGCCCTGCGGGTGATCCCCAGCGACGAAGTGACCCTGGAGCTGACCAACGGTCTGAGCGCCATCGTTCTGACGCCGGTGGATGAGAAATTCGACTTTGCCTATATGATCCTGCCTGTGCGGATCAAAAGCAACTGATTCAGGAGAAGGACTATGAAAGTCACCGTACGAAAAAAAGAGGAGCCCTCCGCTTTGGGGATCTCCACGGACTATATCAAGCTCCAGGACGCCATGAAGCTGGCGGATCTGGCGCCTTCCGGCGGTCAGGCCAAGGTGCTGATCCAAAGCGGCCGGGTCACCGTCAACGGGGAAGTGTGCGCCATGCGGGGAAAGAAGCTGGTTCCCGGGGACGTTTTTGCCTATGACGGCCGGAGCTTCCGGATCAGCAGTCACGTATGATCCTCCGGGAGCTGAGTCTGCGGGGGTTTCGCAACTATCGCCAGGCGGAGATGACCTTTGACCCCGGCGTGAATTTAATCGTGGGGGACAATGCCCAGGGCAAGACCAATCTGCTGGAAGCGGTGTGCTACCTGGGCAGCGGCAAAAGCTTCCGGGCCCAGCGGGCCGGGGAGATGGTCTGCTTCGGCCAGGAGTTCGCGGATATCCGGGGAACGGTGTTTTCCCAGGAGCGGGAACAGAGCCTGCGCTTTGTGCTGTTCAGCGGCTCAAAGCCCCGGCAGATGTTCCGCAACGGCGTGAAAAAGCGCTCCCTGGAGGAGATTTCCGGGGTGCTGCCTACGGTGCTGTTCTGTCCGGAGGATCTGCTGATCCTGAAAACCGGATCGGCCCAGCGGCGGCGGTTTGGAGATCTTGCGTTATGTCAACTTAGACCGAACTATGACGCGGCTTTGACGGAATACAACCGGATTTTGGAGCAGAAAAGCCGCATTTTGAAGGATCATTTTGAAAATCCCCGGCTGCTGGAGCTGCTGCCGGAGTATGATCTGCGGCTGTGCCAGGTAGGGGCCTTGGTGATCTCCTACCGGGCCAGATTCTACCAGGCCCTGGGCAAGGCGGCCCGGGATTACCACCGGGAATTTTCCGCAGGCGCGGAGGAGCTGGGCCTGGAATACAAAACCGTTTCCACGGTGGACGATCCCTTCGCCCCCACGGGGGTGCTGACCGGGAAGCTGATGGAGCATTTGCAGCGCCACGCCAGGGCGGAACAGGAATCGGGACAATGCCTCACCGGCCCCCACAAGGATGATTTTACCGTGCGCTTAAGCGGAATGGATCTGAAAACCTACGGCTCCCAGGGCCAGACCCGCACCGCCGCCATCAGCCTGAAGCTGGCGCAGCGGGAGCTGATGGGCCGGGAATTCGGGGAGGAGCCGGTGCTGCTGCTGGACGACGTGCTCTCGGAGCTGGATCCCCGGCGGCAGGACTTTGTCCTGAACCAAATCGTCTCCGGGCAGGTGTTCATCACCTGCTGCGAGCCGGGACGCTTTACCAAATTGGGAAAAACCATCGCCATTGAAAAGGGCCGGGTTCTGGCCTGACGGGATATATGGCGTTTATTGACACAGCCGCCGGTTTTCGGAGCGGGCGCAGCCTGTCCCCACGGCGCAAAGGAGTATATTATGTCTGACGAAACGAAAGTAACCCAGGAGTACGGCGCGGAGCAGATCCAGGTTCTGGAAGGCCTGGAGGCCGTTCGGAAGCGGCCGGGTATGTATATCGGCTCCACCTCCTCTTCGGGTCTGCACCATCTGGTCTATGAGATCGTGGACAATGCCATTGACGAGGCTCTGGCCGGATATTGCCGGCACATCACCGTGACCATCAACCCGGGCAACTCCATCACCGTCACCGATGATGGCCGCGGTATCCCCGTGGATATCCAGCCCCAGACCGGACGGCCCGCTTTGGAGGTGGTGTATACCGTGCTCCACGCAGGAGGCAAATTCGGCGGCGGCGGCTATAAGGTCTCCGGCGGCCTTCACGGCGTAGGCGCTTCGGTGGTCAACGCCCTGAGCCAGTGTCTTCAGGTTCGGGTTCATAAAAACGGCAACATCTACGAAATGAAGTTCTCCCGGGGCCACATCACCCAGGAAATGACCATTGTGGGCAAAACAGAGAAAACCGGCACCGAGGTCACCTTCCAGCCGGATCCGGAGATGTTCGAGAGCCTGATCTATGACTATGAGATTCTCCATGAGCGGATGCGGGAGGAGGCTTTCCTCAACGCGGGGCTTTCCATCACCATTACCGACAACCGGGACGAGAGCGGCGTTATTACCGATACCATGTGCTATGAGGGCGGTATTCGGGAGTTCGCGGTTTGGTGCAACCGGAATAAAACCGCCCTTCACAGCGACGTGATCTATATGAAGGGCACCAAGGGAGACGCCTCCGCGGAAATCGCCGTTCAGTATAACGACGGCTACAATGAGTTCATGATGAGCTTTGCCAACGACGTGCGCACGCCGGAGGGCGGCATGCACGAGACGGGCTTCAAAACCGCTTTGACCCGGGTGCTTAACGCCTACGGCGCAAAGAACGGCATCATCAAAGGCGACGACAAGGTCTCCGGCGAGGACTGCCGGGAGGGAATCACCGCCATTATCTCCGTTAAGCTCACCGACGCCCAGTTCGAGGGTCAGACCAAGGCCAAGCTTGGCAACGCCTATATCCGCACCCTGGTAGACCAGATTGTCTCCGAGCAGCTGGCAACCTATTTTGAAGAACACCCCCAGACCGCCAAGGCGGTGCTGGAAAAGGCCATGATGGCAAACCGGGCCAGGGAAGCCGCCCGGAAGGCCAGAGAATCCATCCGCCGCAAAACCGGCCTGGAATCCGGCCAGATGCCGGACAAGCTCCAGGACTGCAACGAGCGGGATCCCAGCCTCTGCGAAATTTACATCGTCGAGGGCGACTCCGCCGCAGGCTCCGCCATCCAGGGCCGGGACTCCCGATTCCAGGCCATTCTGGCCATGTGGGGCAAAATGCTCAACGTGGAAAAGGCCCGGGCGGACAAGATCTACGGAAACGATAAGCTGTATCCTCTCATCGTAGCCCTGGGCGCGGGAATCGGGGAAGAATTCGACGTAGAAAAGCTGCGCTACCACAAGGTGGTAATCATGTCCGACGCCGACGTGGACGGCGCGCATATCCGGACGCTGCTGTTGACCTTCTTCTTCCGGTATATGCGGCCGCTGATCGAACACGGCTATGTCTACTCCGCGGTGCCTCCGCTGTATAAGCTCACCCGGGGCAAGACGGTGAAGGTGGCCTACTCCGACGAGGAGCGGGACAGAATTTCCGCCGGCCTTCGGGCGGATAACCCCAATGCCAAGGTGGATATCTCCCGGTTCAAGGGCCTGGGTGAAATGGATCCCCACGAGCTGTGGGAGACTACCATGGATCCGGAAAAGCGCACCCTGCGCCGGATCACCCTGGAAGACGCCCAGCGGGCCGACGCCATTTTCACCATTCTTATGGGCGAACAGGTGGAGCCCAGAAAGGAATGGATCGAGCGCAACGCCAAATACGCCGTGAATATCGACATCTGACCGCCCATTTCTCCCTGGGGCGGACGCGCTCCGGTACAGCCGCCGCGCCCCGTGGCTTGCCCCTGCCGGGGTAAGCGCAGTCCCGGGGGAGATTTGCGCCGGCTCTCCTTGAGAAGGAGCGCCGAAAGGCGGTTCCGTGTTTTCTGCAAATCAACCTCATGGAGGTATCCTAAAAAATGGCACATAATCGAACCTATCAGCCGGAGGACATTCGTTTTCCGGATCAGATCATCACCCAGAGCAATCTGGTGGATGAAATGGAAAAATCCTATATTGAGTACGCCATGTCCGTGATTGTGGGACGGGCCTTGCCGGACGTCCGGGACGGCCTGAAGCCGGTGCACCGGCGGATCCTGTACACCATGTACGAAAGCGGCCTGTCTTCCGACAAGCCCTTCAAAAAGTCGGCCACCTGCGTCGGTGACGTGCTGGGTAAATACCATCCCCACGGCGACGCCTCTGTTTACGACGCCATGGTTCGGCTGGCCCAGAACTTCTCTATGCGCTATCTGCTGGTGGACGGCCACGGCAACTTCGGTTCCGTGGACGGCGATCCCCCGGCTGCCTACCGGTACACCGAGGCCCGGATGAGCAAGATCTCCAACGAGATGCTCCGGGACATTGACAAAGAGACGGTGGACTGGGATCCCAACTTTGACGAGACCCGGAAGGAGCCCAGAGTTTTGCCCTCCCGGTTCCCCAATCTGCTGGTCAACGGCTCCTCCGGCATTGCTGTGGGCATGGCCACCAACATTCCGCCCCACAATCTGACCGAGGTAATCAACGCCTGCGTCTGCGTTCTGGACGATCCGGAAGCGAATATGTCGGATCTGATGGAGCACATTTCCGGCCCGGACTTCCCTACGGGGGGAATCATCATGGGCCGCGGCGGCATCCGGGCGGCTTACGCCACCGGCCGGGGCAAGGTGGTGGTGCGGGCCAAGACGGAATTTGAGGAATTCGGCAAGGATCGGGTGCGGATCATCGTCTCCGAGCTTCCCTACCAGGTGAACAAGCGCCAGCTCATTAAAAACATTGCCGACCAGGTCAAGGACAAGCGGCTGGAGGGAATCTCCGACCTGCGGGACGAGACCGACCGCAACGGCATGCGCATGGTCATTGAACTGAAAAAGGACGCCAATCCCCAGGTGGTACTGAACAATCTGTTCAAGCAGACCGCCCTGCAAAGCAGCTTCGGCATTATTATGCTGGCCTTGGTTGACGATCAGAAGCAGCCGAAGATCCTGTCCCTGCGGCAGATCATTGACGAATATCTTGCCCACCAGCGGGAGGTTCTGACCCGGCGAACCCAATACGACCTGCGTAAGGCCCGGGAGCGTGCCCATCTGCTGGAGGGACTGCTGATCGCCCAGGACAATATCGACGAGGCCATCCGGATCATCCGTTCCCGGTATGACGACGCCAGGGAAAAGCTGATGGAGCGGTTCCACCTGGACGAGATCCAGGCCCAGGCCATTCTGGATATGCGGCTCAAAGCCCTTCAGGGTCTGGATCGGGAGAAGCTGCAAAATGAATACAACGAGCTTCAGGAGAAGATCCGTTACTATCTGGAACTGCTGGAGAATCCGGAAAAGCTCAAGGCCGTGCTCCGGGAGGAGCTGATTCAGATCCGGGACAAGTTCGGCGACCAGCGCAGAACCCAAATCCAGGACATTGAGGACGAGATCGACATTGAAGACCTGATCGAGGAGGAAACCTGCGCCTTCACCCTGTCCCACCAGGGCTATATCAAGCGGATGCCCGTGGACACCTACCGCACCCAGAGCCGGGGCGGCCGGGGTGTCAACGCCCAGAACCTGAAGGAGGAGGATTATGTCAAGTCCCTGACCATCGCCTCCACCCATGACCATATGCTGTTCTTCACCGACCTGGGCCGGGTGCATCACCGCAAGGGCTACCAGATCCCCGAGGCCGGCCGTACCGCCCGGGGAACCGCCATTGTCAATGTGCTGCCCCTTGAGCCTGGGGAAAGCGTCACCGCCATGGTAATCACCCGGGAGTTTGACGATCATGAGTATCTGATGATGGTCACCCGGAAGGGCACCGTCAAGCGCATCCCCTTCATCGCCCTGAAAACCAACCGGCGCGGCGGGATCCGGGCCATCACCCTGGACGAGGACGATCATCTGATCAATGTGATCCGCACCCAGGGCAACGACAACATTCTCCTGGCCACCGCCCAGGGCATGGCCATCTGCTTCAGCGAGACGGACGTGCGGCCTATGGGCCGGGACGCCGCCGGCGTCCGGGGAATCGCCCTGAGCCAGGGAGATTATGTGGTAGGCGCGGAAAAGGCAGAGGAGGGAAAAACCCTGCTTACCGTCACCGTAGGCGGCTACGGCAAGCGTACGGAGCTGTCTGAATACCTGCGCACCGGCCCCAACGGGGAGAAGACTGCCCAGAGCCGGGGCGGCAAGGGCCTGAAGAACTACAACATCACCGCCAAGACCGGCCATGTGGCAGGCTGCCGGGTGGTGGGCGACAGCGACGACGTGATGCTCATCGAAAACGGCGGCGTAATCATCCGCATTCCCGCCTCCTCCATCAACATCTATAAACGGGACGTGCAGGGCGTAATCGTCATGCGCGTTGAGGAAGGCAACCAGGTGGTCTCCCTGGAGCGGGTGGAGAACGACGAGGAGTCGGTATGAAAACCGTGACTTTGTACACCGACGGCGCCTGCTCCGGCAATCCCGGCCCGGGAGGCTGGGGGGTCATTCTGGAATATAACGGCTATGAAAAGGAGCTGTCCGGCGGGGAGGCTAACACCACCAACAACCGCATGGAGCTGACCGCGGTGATCCGCGGGTTGGAAGCGCTGAAAGAACCCTGCGTTGTGGAGCTGTACAGCGACAGCAAGTATGTCATCGACGCCCTGGAAAAGGGCTGGGCCTGGGGCTGGAAGCAGCGGGGCTGGATCAAGTCCGACAAAAAGCCCGCCCTGAACCCGGATCTGTGGGAACAGCTGCTGGATCTGACCCGGAAGCACCAGCTGCGGTATCACTGGGTAAAGGGCCACGCTGACAATCCCAAGAACAACCGCTGCGATGAGCTGGCTGTGGCCCAGTGGAAGCGGATCAAGGGAGAGTGAAACCATGTATCTTTCCATCGGCGGGGATATGGCCCTGCGGGAGAAGAATATCATCGGCATTTTCGACCTGGACAACACCTCCACCTCCAAACGCACCCGGGAATTTCTGAGCCGGGCGGAGGCGGACGGGGAAGTGGTGCCCTGCGACGATCTGCCCAAGGCCTTTCTCCTCACCCGGGAATACGGCTTTCACCGGATATACCTGACCCCGCTCACCGCGGCCACTCTGGAAAAACGGCTGAACCAAGGATAACATTTGACCGCCCCCGGGTTTTCTGTAGAAGAAAAGCCCGGGGGCGGCGGTTTTCTCTCCCCGGCAGGGGAGAAGCGTCTTCTGAAAGGAGAGCAAGGGTCTATTTCATGGGTACTGAATAACACAAAAAAGCTTGAAAGCCAAGGCTTTCCGCTTCCTTTCGTGTTATTCGGGTGCAAGGTTTTTGCTCGTTTTAGAGCAAAAACCTTGCACCTACTTATCCGGCATGGTGCGCCATGCCGGATAAGATACCCATTGATTGCTGTCTGAATTCCATAAAAGCGGTTAAAAAGCGCCGCTTTTATGGAATTACACACCTTCGGTGTGTGACAGAGTGTCGAAAAAGCTTCGCAGAATTTGCCGCCGCAGCGGCAAAAAAAGTTTTATCATTTTCTGTCGGGGCGCACCCCAGGGTGGTCTCTCTTGCCCCTTCGGGGCAATTCACCTTCTGTACCTGGCAGAAAATACCTATCAGGCTGCTTTTTGTGCGAGTTGTGCGCCGTAGGCGCACAAGGAGTGCGCGCAGCAGACTGCAACCCCTTTGTTGAAAATCCCCGAAGGGGTTTTTCAACAGCCTGTTACACACCTTCGGTGTGTGAATCAGTCGTTATCACGACTGATTCAGCAGACATTATTTCATGAATTTATCGATGGCCTGGCACAGGTCGTCGATGGCGGCTTCGTCGCCGGCGGCTACTGCGTCTACCATGCAGTGGCGCATATGGTCTTTCAGAATCACCTTGCCGGTGTTGTCCAGGGCGGAGCGTACCGCTGCCAGCTGGATGAGAACCTCGGAGCAGTCGCAGCCTTCCTCCACCATACGCTTGACCTTTTCCAAATGGCCGATGGCCCGGGACAGGCGGTTGATTACCGCTTTCTGATTTTCATGGACATGGCCGTGGGAATGGGGAATCCCATGGGCGTGATAATAGGCGTGTTCGTGGTCATGGTTGTAATCCATGGGAGGTCACCTTCTTTCAAGTGCCTATTATATGGGATAATTCCCGTTTTCGCAAGCCCCTCCGGGGGATCCTGGGGAAATAGAGGGAATTTTGGTGAAAAATCGGGAAAATTAATTATGTACATTATGTTAACTACCTATTGAAATCCCGATTGGATTTTGCTATACTTTGGCTATTAATGGCAAAAACCAAACAAATTGGTTTGTTTTTGCGAACAAGCCTTTTTGTTCCGGAAAGTTTGCCTTTGCCGCTGTCCGGATCCTACCGGAGCGGGATTCCGGGAAAGCTTTGGTGAATGGCTATGGTATTTTCCAGTTTGATCTTCCTTTACGGGTTCTTCTCCCTGTCTGTGCTGGCCTATGTTCTGTGCAGAACTCAGCGGCAGCAGAATTGGGTGCTGCTGCTGTTTTCTTTGCTCTTTTACGCCTGGGGGGAGCCGAAGTATGTGCTGCTGCTGATGTTCATGGCCTTTACTTCCTGGGGCTGCGCCCTGGGGATGGACAGGGCCGGGAATGCCGGGGAAAAAAAAGCCTGGGTGGCCCTGTCCACGGTAATTGACCTGGGGCTGATCGGCTATTTTAAGTACGCGGGGCTGATCTGCGGCGTGTTCGGCACGGTGCCGGAGGTCATTAAGTCCATTGCCCTGCCCATCGGCATTTCCTTCTACACCTTCCAGCTGCTGACCTACGTTATCGACGTCTACCGGGGGGACGCGCAGGTGCAGAAAAGCTACTGGAACGTATTGCTCTACGCCACGCTGTTCCATCAGTGCATCGCCGGGCCTATCGTCCGGTTTAAGACCATCGACCTGGAACTGTTCGGCAGTCAGCTCCGGCAGCCCCAGTGGCATGTGGGCGTATCCCGGTTCTGCGGCGGTCTGGGGAAAAAGGTGCTTCTGGCCAATCCCTGCGGCGCTTTGGCGGATTCCCTGATCCTGGCGGACAGTACCCTGGCGGATCCCGGGCTGTTCGCGCAGAATCTGGCCCAGTTGGAATCCGTGTCGGTTCTGGGAGCCTGGGTGGGGATCCTGGCCTACGCCCTGCATATCTATCTGGATTTCTCCGCCTACTCCGATATGGCCATCGGCATGGGCCGGATGCTGGGACTGCATTACCTGGAAAACTTCGACTATCCTTATATCTCCCGCTCCGTTACCGAATTCTGGCGGCGGTGGCATATGAGCCTGGGCACCTTCTTCCGGGACTATGTGTACATCCCCCTTGGGGGCAGCCGGTGCTCCAGGGGCCGGATGGTGTTCAATACCTTTGTTGTCTGGGCCCTTACCGGCATCTGGCACGGGGCCAGCTGGAATTTCGCCCTGTGGGGATTGTGGTTCTTCGCCTTTTTGATGCTGGAACGGTTCGCGCTGAAGCCGGCGCTGGATAGGCTGCCGGTGATCAGCAACCTGTATCTGCTGCTGGTGGTGTTGCTTGGCTGGGTGATCTTCCGGTTCACGGATATCCGCCTGGGCTGGGCCTTGGCCAAGAGCCTGTTCGGCGCCAACGGCAATCCCCTGACGGATTTCCCCTCTGTGATCCAATTGCGGAACAATCAGTTCCTTCTCCTTGCCGCCGCCGTGGCCAGCACGCCGCTGGTGAAGCGTCTGGGCCAGAGCCTGACGGAACAGGCCCATCGGCTGCCCCGTGGGGGAATGGCCTGGGATGTGGCCTTTTACAGCGTACTTCCGGTGATCTTGCTGCTGCTGAGCACCGCCTGCCTGGTGGGGGACAGCTACAATCCGTTCATCTATTTTCAGTTCTGAGAAACCGCGATTGTTCGCGGCTGAAAAAGCGGGAAATCCATAGGGGATACCTCCGCTTTTCCCATTGCTTCAGAGCTTCCCAAAGGAGGAAACGGCGAAATGCTTCAAAAGAACGTGGAAAAATCCAATCAGACCGCAATAAAGGATACGGGTTGGAAGCTGGTGATCCCCTTCTTCGCGGTGCTGGGGATTCTGACGGTGGTTTCCTTCCTAATCCCCCTGCGGCCTACCCAATCCCAGATGGAGAAGCGGAATCTGGCCCAATTCCCGGCATTTTCCTGGGAGGCCCTGGTAAGCGGCTCTTATTTTGACGATATTACCCTGTGGTTTTCCGATACCTTTCCCGGCCGGGAGGGATGGCTCAGCCTGTCCACCCAGCTCAATACCCTCCACGGCTATTCGGACATCAACATTTCCGGCCAGCTGAAGGACACCGAGCAGATTCCGCCCCAGGAGGAACCGGCGGCGCTCCCGGCGGAGGAGACTCGGGAGCGGGAGACTGTAGCGGCAGCCGAAACCGCCCCATCCACCGAAGCGACCCATGAAACGGAGCCTGACCAATGGGGCGGCGTGGACGCGGGAAATCTGGCGGAGGACGACGTAATCGGGGATGTGGCGGTCATCCAGATCGGGGATACCGCCTTCAACGCCCTGGGCTTTTCCCAGATGTGCAGCGACTGGTACGCCAGAACATTGACCGATTTCTCGGAGGAAATGGCCCAGCTGGGGGTGCGGGTGGTCAGCGCTCCGGCGCCTACCTCAGTGGGCATTCTCATTGAGCCGGAATACCTGGAGATGCTCCAGTGTGCCGACCAGAATGAAATGATCCAATACATCCACAGCCAAATGGGGGATCAGGTGATCAAGGTGGATACCTACGACGCCTTGGTTTCCCACAACGACGAGTATATCTACTTCCGCACCGACCACCACTGGACCGCCCGGGGCGCTTACTACGCCTACGAGGCCATTTGCCAGGCCCTGGGCTATGAGGCGGTGCCTCTGGAGGAGCTGGAGGAATGGAACCAGGGTGAATTTAAGGGAAGCCTGTACTACAAGGCCTACCGGCCCCGGAAGCTGAAGGTGGACGAGCTGATTGCCTACATTCCCAAGGGGGATATTGAAATGCGGGTGCGCAGCTTTTATTACGAAGGCACCGTCCGTCCGGTGATCCAGGACATGTCCCAGCGGGAGGTAAACACCAAGTACAACGCCTTCCTGTTCAGCGACAACGCTATGGTGGAGCTGACCAACAGGGATCTGCCCGACGGCCCCAGCTGCGTGGTAATTAAGGACTCCTTCGGCAACTGTCTGGTACCCTTTCTGGCCCAGAATTACTACAAGGTCTATGCTCTGGACTACCGGAAGTTCCACGAGGCGGATCTGAAAAAATTCCTGGAGAAGTTCCCCGCCGACGATGTGATCTTCTGTCCTTACCTCATTGCCATCCAGTCCCAGGACGGCAACAAGATGATCGAAAACCGCTGCGGCTGAGAAAGCGGATTTGCCCTCGCCTGAATTTCATCAGGCGGGGGCGTTTCCTTCAGCGCCTTCAGAAAAGAGAGCCGGGAAACCGGGGAAAATGCTTTGACATACGCTGTGAGGAAGGGTATAATGATTTCATAAGAAACAAACAGGAGGATTCACTCTATGCATATTCATCACGATCATGTTGCCGGCGGCCATGACCACGAGCATACCCATGAGCACACCCACGAGCACACCCATGACGGCCAGACCCACACCCACGCCCATACCCACACCCACAGCCACGATCACGGCCATCCCCATGACCACGATCATCTCCACGACGCCGGCGCGGAGCACAGCCACAGCCATGACTGCTCCGGCGGCTGCGGCAGCTGCCAAAGTCAGTGCGGGCATACCCCAATGGAGGAGCTGCTGGCTCTGATGAAGTATATGGCCGGTCACAACGCCGCCCATGCCAAGGAGCTGGCGGATCTGGCCATCCAGCTGGAGAACGCCGGCAGCCACGCCGCCTACGAGCAGGTAATGGCGGCTGTGTCCGACTTTGAAAAGGGCAACCTGCGGCTCCAGGCGGTTCTCGCCAGCCTGGATGTGAAGTAAGGAGGTCTGAACATGTGCCTGTCCACTGTTTATAAGAACACCCTGACCCCGGAGACGGTGATGATGCGCAACGTCATGCGCATTGAATGCCGGGACGGCTATGTGATCCTCACGGATCTTATGGAGCGCACCATGGCCATTGAGGGCAACCTGGAAATGGCCAACCTGGTAGACGGCGTAGCCGTGGTGAAGGAAGCCGAGGAAAGCTCTGATTCCATGGGCAAGAGCTGACGCCGGGAGAATTTGGCGCGGCCGAAGGCCATTGATTGCCAGACCATCCACGGAAAATGCGAATTCTGAAACAACAGCCAAACAAATCCCCATCAAAAACGGCTGGATTACCAAAACAAGGTAATCCAGCCGAATGTACTTTATATGCGTTTTTTGAAAGCGCTTCCCCGGTTTGAGACAGCGCTTTTGAAACAGGAGCTGTACATCGCCATGGGTAAGGCCTTCCTGGCAGGACAGCTGGAAAAGGCCCGGCAGATGCAGAACGAGGCCTGCCGGATCATCTACAAGATGTGCTCCGCCAGGGGCAACATGTACGCGGTGATCAAGGAGATCCTCCGCCTCCAGGGAGGCCCCGACTGCGGCGGCGTCCGGGCGCCTCTGGCTCCGCTGGAGCAGGCGGATCTGGCCATCGCCCGGGAAGCGGCACAAATGATCGAGGCTGCCATCAAGACCTACTGCTGAAGCCTCAGCGGACTGCCCCGGAAATCCGGGACAGTCCGTTTTGGTTTACGGCCCTTTTCCTGGCAGCGCCAAAAGTCGGGCGCATTTTAAAAATAGTTATTCTGTACAAATTGTGGTTTGGTTTTGCCATTGCCTTTTGACAGCGGCGTGATATAATGAGAAAAGAAATATGAAACGGATAATGGAGGAACTGTTATGCAGTATTTAGGCATCAACTATTCAATGGAGCATCCCCCTAAGCTGGATCCTTCGTTCATTCCCTTCGGAGTTTGGCGGGAGGCTTACCTCAAGGACGCCAAGGTGCCTGTTTCCATTGCGGTGGAGCGGGACAAGGGGCAGATTTCTGTACACCACACCTTTATCCACGGCACGCCCCAGATGGCGCAGGCGGATTACCGGTATGTGGAGCGGTATGTGAAATTTTTGCTGTGGTCCACCGGCGGTTTCCGGGTATCGGTATGCGGCTGCTCGGAGCTGACCCGGCGGCTGCAAAAGGCCTATACCCCCGGCGGGGAGCGGGATTTTGACTGCACCTTCTTCTATCAGCTTTACGAGAAGAAGCTGGAGATCCTGGATCTGCCCCTGGAGGACTGCCCCCAGGTCAGAGAGACCGCCGCCCCCATGGGGGGCAACCTGGACGGCTGCCGCATCGGCTTCGACGCCGGCGGCTCCGACCGGAAGGTTTCCGCGGTGATCGACGGTCAATGCGTCTACTCCGAGGAAGTGGTCTGGCATCCGAAGCTACAGGAGGATCCGGACTACCACTACGGCCACATTGTGGAGGCCTTCAAAACCGCCGCATCCAAAATGCCCCGGGTGGACGCCATCGGCGTTTCCTCCGCCGGCGTGTTCATCGGCAACGCCCCCATGGTGGCATCCCTGTTCATTAAGGTTCCTCGTTCCAACTGGGACAAGGTCAAGACCATCTACGACCGGGCCGCTAAGGAGATCGGGGACGTGCCCATTGTGGTGGCCAACGACGGCGACGTGTCCGCCCTGGCCGGCGCCATGGGCCTGAATGTGGGAAGCATCATGGGCATGGCCATGGGCACCTCTGAGGCTGTGGGTTATGTAAACGAAGATCGGAGCGTTCTGGGCTGGATTAATGAGCTGGCCTTCGCCCCGGTGGATCTCCAGGAGGGCGCCATGCAGGACGAGTGGTCCACGGATTACGGCGTGGGCTGCAAATACTTCTCCCAGGACGCGGTGATCAAGCTGGCCCCGGCAGCGGGGATCGAACTGGATCCCGCTCTGTCCCCGGCGGAGAAGCTGAAGGTTGTCCAGGCCCTGATGGCCCAGGACGATCCCAGAGCCGCGGCGATTTTTGAGACCATCGGCGCCTACCTGGCCTATACCGTAGTGCTGTATTCTCAGTTCTATGACATCCGGCACCTGATGATGCTGGGCCGGGTGATGTCCGGCAAGGGCGGCGACACCATTTTACGGGTGTGCAATGGGATTCTGAAGGCGGAATTCCCCGCTTTGGCGGAGAAATGTGAAGTGATGCTCCCGGACGAGAACACCCGCCGGGTGGGTCAGTCCGTGGCAGCCGCCTCCCTGCCCAGGCTGTAAGGCGTCTTTCGGGGAGAATCTCTTTACTTTTTCGGGAACTTCAGGTAAAATGGCCCTCAAAGGAGGGATAGCGATGTTTGACGATCCCAAGAAGGAATTGCGCAGGCTGGATCAGGCCCTGCGGGATACGGAGCAGGAGCAGCCTCTGGAGGAGGATTGGCTTCAGGAGATCCGGGAGCTGGTGGATGATGAGGAGCAGATTCCCATTCGCAACCATGCCAACGGCTACGGCCTGGAGCCGGAGCCCCCCGCGCCGGAATTTTTCCGGGCGGTGTATGAGTATGAGGAACCGGAGCCGGAACCGGAACGGATGGCGGATCCGCCTCAGCAGGCGAAGAAAGGCCCCGGCTGGCTGACCTTCCTGCTGCTTTTGGAGATTCTGGGGATTCTGCTGGTGATCCTGTGGTGGACAAGATGGCTGACGTGAAGCCGGTGGGGCGGTTCGCCCCCACGCCATCCGGGCGGATGCATCTGGGAAATGTGTTCGCGGCGCTGATGGCCTGGCTGGCAGTCCGTTCCCGGGACGGGGAGCTGGTGCTGCGGATGGAGGATCTGGACACCCAGCGCACCAGCGAGGAATATGCCCGGCTCCTGCGGGAGGATCTGGCCTGGCTGGGTCTGGACTATGACCGGGAGACGGCGCCCCAAAGCACCAGAACCCAGACGTACCTGGCCTATTTCCGGCAGCTGGAGGAGCGGGGACTGATCTACCCCTGCTACTGCACCCGCAGCCAGCTCCACAGCGCCGACGCTCCTCACTTGTCCGACGGCACCTACGTCTATCCCGGCACCTGCCGCCATTTGACCCGGGAGCAGCGGCAGGCATTCTCCCGCAGCCCCGCCTGGCGTGTGCGGGTGCCGGATCAGCTGTGGCAGGTGGAGGATCTGATCCAGGGGACAAGCGTTTGGAATCTGGCCCGGGATTGCGGGGATATGGTGATGCGCCGGGGGGACGGAGTCTATGTCTACCAGCTGGCTGTGACGGTGGATGATGGGGAAGCCGGGGTGAACCAGGTGGTTCGGGGCATGGATCTGCTCAGCTCCGCGCCCAGACAGATGTACTTGCAGAGCCTGTTTGGCTTTCCTCACCCCACCTATGCCCATGTGCCCCTGCTCCTGGCGCCGGACGGCCGCCGGCTGAGCAAGCGGGATCAGGATCTGGATCTGGGGAAGCTGCGCCGCAGCCTTCGTCCCGAGCAGCTCATCGGCGCTCTGGCCCGGGCCGCCGGGCTGATCCACGGGGCAGGCCCCATCAGCGCCGGAGAGCTGGCCCGGGAATTTTCCTGGGATAAATTGCCACGGGACAATATTTTTTTCGACCCGAAGGTTCTTTACGAGGACTGAAACGGGAAGCATGGTCAGGAGCCTTTGATGAAATCGGCAAGAGCCCCGGGGAAGTTGCCCGTTTCATCAAAGGCTCCTGAAATATGCACAAATTTTATGGGGATTCTTGCTATTTCCTAAGATATGATTTATAATACTAGGGAACCTCTGAATAAATCGTCT